>CAYIOQ010000001.1:0-23737 GCA_964365055.1 uncultured Candidatus Saccharibacteria bacterium
ATTACCCTCCCAACCAAGAGCCTCTCTCTTTATATCATCGCTAAGCGCACTAACCTTCATATGTTTTTGCAAAAACTCCATCCCTCTTCTAAACATCACCCCGACAAGTTCTCTTTTTGGAGTTTCTATCCTTTTCCTCATTTCTTCCTCAACTTTTGCAAGAAATGCGGAATGAAGTGGCGCATCATTCTGCCAAGGCTTAAGCTGTGATGGATTTTTTAAGTCCTTTTGTTTCAATTCAAACGCTTTTTCCGCTACACGAAAGAATTGTGCGAGAGTTTTTTGTCGTTCTTGCTCTAACAAGGCTTGTATCTCATTAGGGTTCGCCTCCGCAAGTTTTTCCACTCTCGCGCGACGCGAAGCATGCAAAGATTCTCCTGCCAACCAACGATCAACCTCCTCTATCTCCTCTTGTGTAATGGGCAAGGTACGCATATCCTCAGCACCTACATTCTCTGACGATTTTGTGCCAGAAATAAGGGCCCCTCCATACGCATAGAACTCCTCTGCTAACGCATCTGCGATTCCCCTCCCCTCAGAAATAAATTCCAACCTTTGTGCGATATACACACCTGCATTCTTGAAGGTCTTACCCAAAGCATGAAGTTGCTCCACCTTTTCAAACGCTATTTCAGGTCTCGAGGGAAACGTATCACGATCAACACGCTCCATAATCCCTACCATCTCCCAAAGTTGAAGATCTTTCGGAATAAAAAGAGTTCTCGTGCCACTCTTATTTTTTCTAAGAACCTCTTCTCCCAAGCTCTCCCATTTTTCTCTTGTGACAAATTTCGGCGTAATCGAATCACTGACCTTACACCATCGAGAAAAGAAAGAACGCACCGCCATACTCCCAAACGGTGTCTGTTCAATCAACGCTTTTGTCTCAAACTTAGGCTGTCCACCAAAATAACTCATAAAATATAACTTAGTCGGGATACCCGGAATCGGACCGGGACCATACGCACCCGAAGCGTATATACTGCCACTATACGATATCCCGCCAAAACTATTTCTTTACAAAATGTTTTTCTAGGATTTCACCGTCGATACGTTCTTGTGCCTGTGCTGCAGATGCTTTTGCTTTTTTCGCGAAAGCGATAAGTTCTTTTTCTTCTAATGCACCAAGCTCCTTCACGCGTTGTAATAACGCTTCTTCTGTATTAAATTCTGGGTTTTCAATAACATCCTCAAGAAGTATCGCAAGAATAGCACCTATTTTTGGACCCGGAGCAATATCTAACTCTTTCATAACACCCTCTCCATTCACCTTAAGCATCTTCGCGCTTACCGGATCTGTTTTTACCTTGTCTACCATCGCCTTAAGATGTCGCAAACGATAAGGCTGCGCCTTTGGAACGCCGGAACCAATTCTATCTGCCTCGCGCAAATCAAAAAGATCATCAATATTTTCAACCCCGACACGCTGTAATAATCTTCGAACACCTTTTAATGTAACCGTCTCTGGATCGTAAACAAACATATGCTCTCGTACAAGAAGCGCAACGGTTTCGGTCAAATCTTGCGCAACATGGAGACGATCAAGAATTTTGAGCACCATCCTTTCCCCAACGACCTGGTGCCCATAAAAAGTGCAATCATTTCCCTCACCATGCTTCGTGCGTGGCTTTCCCACGTCATGAAGAAGCGAAGAAAGACGTACGTGGAGAGGAAACTTCTGTTCGACTGCGTATTTTAACGCACGAACATTATGTTCAAAAACACTATAAATATGATGTTTGTTTTGTCCCACACCAAATCCCTCCTCAAGCTCGGGGATAATACGCTTTAAAAGTCCCGTGCGCTGAAGCACCTCGATGCCCTCATGCGCATGATCAGTCATAATAAGTTTTAAAAACTCATCGCGAACACGCTCTTTTGCAATAAATTCGATTAAGCCCGCCTGCCTATGAACAGCCTCTAGCGTTGCGGGATCAATTACAAACCCAAGCTTTGCGCCAAGACGCACAGCACGCAAAAGACGCAGAGCATCCTCATTAAAACGCGTCTCCGGATCTCCCACTGCCCTCATAATACCCTTCTCAATATCCTGTATCCCATGGAATGGATCAATAAGTTCGTGTGAGTCCTCTCCAAGCCTCATGGCAATGGCATTAATCGTAAAATCTCTTCGCGCTAAATCTTCTTCGATAGTTTTTGCAAATCGCACCTCGTCAGGATGGCGCTTGTCAGTATATTTCCCCTCGAGACGAAATGTTGTGATTTCAATAATTTTAAGCCGTGAGTCCTCAGAATCCGTCTTAATACCCACCGTCCCAAAGTTATTTTCATATACATTATCAGGAAAAACACGCTGAATCTCCTCTGGCGTCGCATCTGTCGCGATATCCCAATCATCCGGCCCTCGCCCCATTAAAAGATCGCGTAAGCATCCGCCCACGAGATACGCCCTAAACCCCTCCGTTTCGAGCGCAACAGCGACATGCATCACCTCGGGAACGGCAGAAACTCGATTCCACATCTCTTCAATTGTTACACGCGATTGCTTCATATACGTCCATTATTACGCATTGAAACAAAATCAGCAATAAAAAGACCCCGTTTTATCGGAGTCATGTGTTATCAATTACCTTTCTTGTTCTTTTAGAAATTTTCCAAGCCACGCCTGAAACTCCTGAAGCACTCTGCGACGGTGGCTTCTTAGATTTTTTCGCTGTGCATCAAGCTCAGCATACGTCTTTCCAAATGTATCCTGACCAACAAAAATTGGGTCGTAGCCAAATCCATTCTCTCCGCGCAACCCTTCAGCAATCCAACCATTACTCGCCCCCACACCCTTGAAAAGAACCGTGCCATCAGGCTGCGCTACCACGAGCACCACCTTAAACATTGCTGCTCGGCGTGGCATTGCGATATCACGCATCAAACGCAATACAAGCTCATTGTTCTTCTGATCAATCACCTCACGAGTATATCCCGCCCTTATCACGTCATCCACACTCCACGTAGCACAATCAATAACACACTCACTAAATCGCGCAGACCAAGGTCCTGGTAATCCACCAAGTGCGGGAATAACAAGTCCAGAATCCTCTGAAATAACAAGGCCTTTTGCGTATACAGCATATGCTCTTGCCTTCAAAATAGCATTTCCCTCAAAGTCAGACTCAGTTTCTTCAGGATCCACCGGATCCGTGACCTCGAGTTCACACCCTGTCGCACTAAGAATCGTGGCAATTTCCTGAACTTTATAGGGATTCGTAGTACCAATGAAAAACTTCATATCTACCCCCCCTTGCCGTCTGAAATAAGCTCGAGAAGTTTTTCCCACTTCTCGAGAACTTGCTCACTTGAACCGCCCGCGCGCCACACATCCTTATCAAGCGAACCAAAGTCAAAGTGCCGAAAACGCCCGCAATCTTGGCTTACCTCTCCATACACTGTTTCACCATCTGCAGCGATAAAAAGACAAATGTCGTAACAAATGATGTCACATTTGTCGAGAAATGTTTCAAGTGCTTCGTACACCCTTCTTGCAGTCGCGCAAGCTATTTTTACATCGATATACAAATCTGCCATGTCTTCAGAAAGCGGTTCATCCTGTACACGATTACCATTCTTATCTTGAAACGGATTTCTCCAATCAAAACGGACGATTGGAACGGGATACGCATCATCAACATGAATGCGCTGACCTGCGAAAAATGGATGTGAACTCCTCACAACCGAACCATCCATACCCCTATAACGATGTTTCGAGGTCCCCCCATGAAATCGCTTTACAATTACTTCAATAGGAGGAGCCGTGTGACTAGATGGTAATTGTAACGATAGATCTGGTATTACAAATGGTGGAATACCATACTTCTCAAACTCAACCATGGAAGGCATCATAAGTTCTGCTAACACCCACTTATCATTTACTTCTTTATATGCATGCTTAATACCAGCCCCTCGAAACAGCTCAAGAAAAATGCGCGTCGCACGAAGACGAAGCACGTCTGATCCAGGAACCACACCACAACGATTTGCAGTATAACTATAAATCGTCGGCTTGAATCGAATGACCACTAGCCCATTACCCGCATATCGGACTTCTTTACTTTCGCCTTCAATCACTGGCGGAAGTTTCTTAAACTCCGCTTCAGTGAGCGTAGTGATGTCGATCATATCGACACCCCCTTTCGTGATTTTAATTGCCCAACCAAAATCTCAATTTCTTCTTTTCTCTCTTGAGACATATCTCGGTTTGCAACAAGGTACGTCGTACTCTTCATAATATGATCGATGACGACAAGACCATTCGCCCCAAGCGTAACGCCAGTTTCACGACAATCAAATACAATATCCGCATCTTGAGGGGCATACCCCTCTGTAGAACCATACGTTTGGATCACAATATGTGCGAGATTGTGCTCTAGTGCCCATTCACTTGCAATATGCTCATACTCTGTTGCAATAAGAAGCGGCCGGCGAGGAGGATCCTTAATGATATCAATCTGCGATGCATGAACGGCAACCACAAGTTCAACGGGCTGCAATCCAAGATCAAAAATCGGTATCACGTTTTCATAATCAGCCTCCCTCACAAGATCTAATCCACAAAACCCAACATCAAAGTTCTGAAGCGCAATAAGTTGTGGGATGGCACGAACCTTTACGATTTTTCCGCTAACACCGGAGACAGAAGTTTCAAGTGTATAATTGCGTGGATCGAAAATCTGAAAATGCATGCCAGAATCTCTCAAGACCTGCATCACGCACTCAAATAATCTGCCCTTAGGAATTGCGATTCTCATAAAGTTCTCCTTTCCTGTCCCTCACGAGCCGAAAGTTCGTGTTCAATATCCTGCCACTCCAATCCATGTTTCACAGCAAGTACCACAGAATGATATAATAAGTCAGCAGTTTCCCAACGAAGATCTTCCATGGTGAGAGCCCCAACCACCTCAGACGCCTCTTCCATAACCTTTTTACGCAAAAAATCATCATCATTAGCAAGACGTACCGTATAAGAATCCGCGCAGTTCTCTTCAATTCTTTGCTTTATAATCTCAAAAAGTTGCCGAAGTGAAAAACGTTTGTTCTGAGACCCAAAACAACTATACCATCCTGTATGACACGCAACACCCTGTTGTCGTACCACAAAAAGAAGCGCATCATTATCACAATCATAGCGACACGAAATAAGCTCCTGAGTATTTCCTGATGTCGCCCCCTTTTCCCATATCTCATTTCGAGAACGACTAAAGTAAATTCCTTTCCCCTCCCCAAGAGACCTCAAAAGAGATTTCTGAGAACTATAAGCGAGCATAAGGACCTGCCCAGATTCATCCTGAACAACGGTGGGAACCAGAAACATCGTGTCAAAATTAATTGTTTTCACAACCGCCTCAGCAAGGTCAAGCTTTCCCGTATACAACGACATACCGACCTGAACATTAACCCCTAATCGAGAAAGCGAAAAAGCCTCATCGGTATCTCGTACCCCACCAGCAATGGTAATAGTACAACCTTCTAGCTCTTGCGCAATAGAGACAACTTCTTCGACGGGAACACCCTCAAGCATCCCCTCTCCTTTTACAAAAGTACAAAGAAATTCTCCGCAAAATGGAGCAAGTCGTTTTCCACGCTCAGCGACAGACTCACTCGTAATATTTGTCCATCCATGATCGACGACCTCGCCACCCTTATGATCAAGCGCAACGATAATTTTCTCTTTAGGAAATTTCGAAAGAAACTCTGGTACCGCTGCGGTACCAATCACAAGCTTACTTGCTCCTGCCCGCAAAAAATCACGTGCAACATTTTCATCACGAATACCACCCCCAACACGCACCTCCGCAACTCGACACATCTCTTGGATAAGTTTTTGGTTGTCCCCTCTTCCCAATGCAGCATCGAGATCAACTACAGCAACGACGCCATAACGATTATACTCGCGAACCAAATCCATAGGACTACGCTCCGAAACAAGCACAAGTTCCTTTCCTTGTCGTAGTTGCACAGCTCTCCCATCCATAATATCAATGCTTGGAATAATCATATCTTTTCCCCCTTCCTTATTTTCAAAGAACAAAAAAGTATAAAACAAAAAGATGATAACGTCAAATTAAAAACACCCTCCGAGGGTGTTATAATTTTTGTTTTTTAGTTATCGTAGCAACCCAACAATGATAGGCTTTTCAGTCCTTGGAATAGCAATTATTTGATAAGGATACGTAACAACCATAGCAGCCATACCCCCATGACCTTTCGTCTGCACAACAACACGTACCTTATCGCCTTTTTCAATCACACGCACTACTTGGATACCATAACCACCAGTCGAACAAAACCCTCGGAATACCGCAATCACAGTCTCGGTGCTAAAATCAACAAGTGGTGGGTTACTAAAAATCTGCACCATTGTTTTTTTATCCTCACCAAATCCGTAACTGCGATTAACCTGATTCCAAACACTAATCCACTCAAGGGGATCTCTTACAACCATAGATCCGGCTTCTTGGATACCACTACCAGATCCGTTTCCATTTTCAACGACACGAAATGTAATCTCCGACATTTCCATTGCTCCCTTCACTAGAGTAAAAGAATAATAACATGAAAAAATTATTTATGTCAATGCCTCCCCAACGTAACGTTCTCAAACGTATAAGCCCCTTGCGTTAAATAATAAAACATGCTTATACTAACTCAGTTTCGAGGAGGCAACAACATGCTATGTGAATCTTGTAAAAACAAAAACATACAGGGAATCTTTGCATGGGTAATGACAAAAGCAGCACATTGCAATCATGTAGTAAACCGTTCTGGGTTGCTCTATTGTGCACTATGTTCGAAAACGAAAAATGTATGCGCCATGTGCGCAAAATCGCTTTCCAACCAAGAACAAACAAAACAGCAATTTGTTGATTCATTAACCCAAAAATTTGAAACAATATTACAGAACGAGGAACGAATGAAAGCATGGGAAGAGGCCATAAGAAAAAGATTGGATCGTTAAAATCATAATATTAAAAAGCACCCGATTGGGTGCTTCTACTTTTAACTCTTTTTTCTAAACTTAAACAAAGAGGAATTTGACGGAAGAATAATTGTCTCATTTCTTGCTGGACCAGTAGACACAAATTGAATAGGAACCCGAACGAAATTGCTAATAAAACACAGATAATCATACGCGTTGTGTGGCAAATCACAAAGGTTGGTTATACCCCGAGTAGACGAATCAAAACCCCAACCAGGAAATTCTTGATAGATGGGTTCCACTCGCGCGAGGTCAGATGTAGTAATCTCCTCATAACACACTGATTTCCCATCAAGTTTATACCCCACACACACCCTAATTGAATCCAGACCACCAAGCACGTCTAACTTCATAACGGCAAGCTCGGTAATACCGCACAACTTGACACTAAAACGCAAAAGCTCAAGATCAAGCCAGCCACATCGCCGTGGTCGTCCAGTCGTCGTTCCATATTCGTTCCCATTCTTCCGAAGGCGATCACCAATCTCATCATCAAGCTCGGTGGGAAAAGGCCCTGCTCCTACGCGCGTCGTATACGCCTTAACCACACCAACTATATCAGTAAGATACCGCGTGGGAATCCCAGCACCACCATTGATATTCCCCGGTACAATCGATGAGGCAGTTACGTAAGGATATGTCCCCCAATCGGTGTCGAGGAATACACCATGCGCGCCTTCAAGCAAAATATTTTTATTCGGAACCATAAGCAAATCATGAATGCGAGAAAATGGCTCCTTAACATATGCACGGATACGTTCGTAGTTGCGCAAAATCTCCTCTCTCACAACCATAAAATCAAGTTCTGCGCCACCCAATGCGACAATAATCCTATTTTTGAGCGTAAGCTGTGTCCGCAAAAGATTTTCAAACATCTCAACGTCCTCAAGATCACACAATCGAATACCATTATAGGAAACCTTATCTGCGTGACAAGGCCCAATACCGCGTCCCGTAGTCCCCGTCTTTTTATCACCCTTCGCCTCTTCATAAAGACGGTCCAACACCTTATGATAAGGCATAATGATATGCGCGCGAGGCGAAATAAGAAGTCTCTTTGTAAAATCAGGGAGCACGCGTAAGAGCATATCAATCTCATCACCAAGCACCTCAAGGTCAATAACTACGCCATCTGTAATACACGCAAGAGCGTTTTGATTAAAAATGCCACAGGGAACCAAATGCAATGGAAATGTACCAAACTCGTTTTTAACCGTATGCCCCGCATTGTTACCGCCATGATAACGCACAATCGCATCTGCGTTCTGCGCCAAAATATCAACAATCTTTCCTTTACCCCCATCACCAAAATGAGTATCAATAATATGGATAACAGCCATACAAACACTACCTCCCTATCCCTATTAGTTTTCTAGGTACCGAATACAAGATAACACAATGAAATTATCCGTCAATATGGACGTATTGTAAATAATTGACGGACATGATAACCTTACCCCAGCTCATTACAAAAAGGAGAAAAGCCGATATGAAAACTGCCCTTCTTAAAGATCTTCTTACAAAAGGCGTGGTGGCGCTTTTCTTTCTTCTGGGTATTACATTTCTAACAAGGGGCATTCTCCGAGCGGATCACATCTCAAGTCTCATAATAATAAGCGCAGTATTTCTTTTCTTTTGCTTCTCGATGCTAAAATATAGTGACTGGACGAGAATTATTGCCTTCCTCACAACACTTTTTGGGTCAGCTGGAATCTGCGTAATTGCTATAATCTTCGGAGAAAACATGTTCGGTGTATATATCTTGCCTTATGTATATGCAATTGGATTCGCCAATCTCTTTGCAATCGCGAAGGCAGGAGAGGGAAATACGTCTCGAATTCTCATTCTTGAGTTTTTTGCAACATTTCAATTAATATCTGCAATCGTCATTTCATCATTTTTCTTCTAGCTTCAAAAGCTCGCATATGCGAGCTTTTCCTTTACAAACTCCACTAGACCCGGTACAAATGAAGCAGCACATTAAAATAAGGAGAGCAGACATGAAAACAAAGCTTGAAACAAAGTTTGACATGTTGTGGAAAGAACTTGGCGCTATGGTACGAATCTCTATGCCTCTTGCATTTCTTTTCTTTGTATTGATTTCTTTTACGTTTGTGGCAGAAAGTCCAGTGGAGTATCAATCTATTACAGAAACAAGGCTCTTGAACATTCTCCGCATCCTTGCGCACCCCAACCTAAATGGTCGTGGAAGTTCAGATAGTGGCTACGATTGCCCAAGCAAACTTATTGCAGGTGAATTTAAGCGCTATGGCCTTAAACCCCTTGGCGATGCAATTGACCCAAAAGATCCATTTGCTTTTGGTGATACACGAGGTTACTTCCAAGCATTTGAGGGAAAATCGTGGATATCGGGAAAGGTGAGCTCAAGAAATATTATTGGGTATATCCCAGGCGAAACAAACGAATTTGTCATTATTGGAGCACACTATGACCATATGGGCGGTAACTTCCCGGGAAAAGAAATTTATCATGGAGCCGATGATAACGCATCGGGTACGAGCGCAACACTTGCGATTGCAGAAGCTATTTCTCAAGTAGCACGACAACAGAAACCCAAACGAAATATTCTTATCGCTCTCTGGGGCGCTGAAGAACATGGTCTTGTCGGGTCCGAACATTTTGTCACGCATCTTCCTTCCGAAATCAAACTCGAAAACATCGCAGTGGTCATCAACCTCGATATGGTGGGGAGAAATGCTGACAATGAACTTTTCTGTATTCTTGCACCAGAGAAGCTTGATTATGCAAAAGTTACTCCTGAACTCTACGCACTTACACAAGAACTGGCAAAAGAATTCGGTTTCAATCTCACCTATTCAAACCAAGGCTTTGACGCAAGCGACCAAGGATCATTTTTCGACGCAAGCCCTCCCGATCGACGCATTCCCGTCCTCTTCTTTTTCTCTGGGTTTCATCCCGACTACCACGAAATTACCGACACCTACGACAAGATCAACTATCCAAAACTTACCCGCGTAGCAAAAATGTCACTCCGTGCCCTGTGGTCACTTGCCAATGCAGAGAAACGTCCCACCTATCGCAATACAGGCATAACCCAAGAATCTCACGCCATACGACACTGGCGTGGATGCAACCGTTGGGAGGAAATTACAAATGTGGTATGGAAGTAATGCCCATCACGATCTCTTTCTTGTTTTTTATACAAGTCTTACATTCCTCATAGGTCTTCCCATATCCCTCTTTCTTGTGATGCTCTTTAAAGAAAGTCTATCTAAACCACGAAGGAGGTGATCACGTGGATCCATTGGAGACAGTACTTTTGAGAGGGACTTGTTTTGCATATTCAGCAATGCTAACGATAGAAATCTCTTCCGTCGTTGGCGCCGCCGGAACGGCATCAATCATCGCTTTTATAAAAAATGAGGGCGCATATCGTGAAAAAAGATTTTTTGTTTTTTAACATATTTGTCCCTGCACCATGCGGGGATTTTTATTGCTAACCAGCACTATCTCTGATATAATCTCGATGTTTTTAAAAATGTAATGCCCCTGTAGCTTAACGGATAAAGTACTGGTCTTCGAAACCAGCAATGGGGGTTCGATTCCCTCCAGGGGCACCAAGATTAAACCTTATGTCTCTTGATACTCCCCTTTCTGCACTTTCTCGCGTTGGACCTAAGTTTTCGAAAAAACTTGAAAAGCTTGGTCTCAAAACCGTGGGTGATCTTTTGTTTTTCTTCCCCACGCGATATGAGGACCTTTCTCATATTACAAAAATAGAAGAAATAATCCCGGGAACAGATTATGTGGTGCAGGGCATAATCATTCGATCGCACACTCATCGCTCGTTTAAAAAACATATAGCAATCACTGAAATTGTCGTCGAGGACGAATCGGGCGCAATAAAAGCCATTTGGTTTAACCAACCCTACATAGGAAAGGCTCTTGCAGAAGGGGCGATGGTGAATCTTGCAGGAAAGGTAATGGAAGATCAGGGCGGTATGTACATCTCAAATCCCCTTTACGAACTTATTGGGGCTCCCATGCGCGATACGACACACACGGGGCGTATTATTCCCATCTATCGGGAAACGAAAGGTATTACCTCGAAGGCAATACGCTACTTCTTGAGCTCTGTCCTCGAATGGGTAAAAGAGCTCCCTGAATATATCCCTCTCGAAATCCTCACAAAAAATAATATCCCCGTTCTTAAAGATGCACTCCGCGCCATTCATTATCCCAAAACCCTCGAAGAAGCGACACACGCAAATCAACGCTTCGCTTTTGAACATCTTTTTCTCATCTCCTTGGCCAGAGAACAAAGAAAAAAAGAAAATCTTAATAGCGGAATTCCACTCACCATTCACCTTGAAGAAATAAAACAATTCATAGATTCACTCCCTTTTACCCTCACCGAAGCTCAAAAAAGAGCAGCATGGACGATGCTTAAAAACATGAATGAGACATCCCCCATGCAGAGACTCTTAAATGGCGATGTAGGTTCTGGAAAAACAGTAGTATCTGCCATCCTTGCCCTGAATACTATCCTCAACAAACGCCAGGTTGTTATCATGGCGCCTACTGAAATTCTTGCCCGCCAACACCTTGATACATTTATACGCCTATTTGAGAAATATCCAGTTGCGATAGGTCTCATAGCAGGGAAAAAATACCACTACGCCTTTGAAGGGCTCTCCTCGGAAACAAAAAAACCAATACTTCTTAAAAGTATAAGGCCAGGAAAAATAAACATCGTAATTGGTACCCATGCCCTCTTAGAAAAAGAAGTAGTGTTTGCCAATCCAGCACTTGTGGTTATTGATGAACAACACCGTTTTGGCGTCGAACAACGAGCCATTCTTACACAAAGTAAACACGCATCACGCCCACATGTATTAAGTATGACCGCGACCCCTATTCCACGCACTCTTGCACTTACGGTGTTCGGGGATATGGATATTTCTGTACTCGATGAGATGCCAAAGGGAAGAAAGAAAATAACAACCAAGATTGTAGCACCCGAAAACCGAATGCAAGCCTACGAATTTGTACGCAACCAGGTCAAAAAAGGGTTCCAGGCTTTTGTCATCTGTCCGAGAATAGAAATATCAGAATCAAAAAACACTACACCCAATACCCTAACCCCTAAAAAACTAGCGTGGTGGGAGGTAAAGACGGTAAAAGATGAACATGAAAAACTACAAAGTCTCATCTTTCTTGATCTCAAAGTAGGGATGCTCCATGGAAGAATGAAATCTGATGAAAAAGAAGCTGTCATGAAAGCGTTTGCTGCAAAATCTATCGATATTCTTGTTTCTACCTCTGTTATTGAAGTAGGCGTCGATATCCCAAACGCTACTGTTATGCTCATCGAAAGCGCAGAGCGTTTTGGTCTTGCACAGCTTCACCAATTCAGAGGTCGCATTGGACGAAGTGAACATCAGTCTTACTGTCTTCTCTTTACCACCTCAGTCGTACACCTCGAGGAACGACGCCTCAAGGCAATGACTACTACACACAGCGGCTTTGAACTAGCAGAAATGGACCTTAGACTACGCGGTCCAGGCGAATTCCTCGGGGAAGAACAAAGCGGTTGGTCGGATATCGTTATGTCTACGTTAAAAAATCCAACACTCCTAAACATCGCCGAGGAAGAGGCAAAAAACTTCCTTGTGCATCACACCACCACAGAAATTCCCACCCTCCACGAAAAGCTTCATTTTTTCATCTCGAACCTTCACCTTATATAAAAAAGGTGGCATACTATTGGCATGAGTAGCGAACGAACACAACATGTCACTTTTTTGATGGTTTTTTTATTTTCCTTTTTCGTCCCGTTTTTTAGCGCCAATGTTTTGGCGGATGATACATTTACAATAGAAGCGGGGTGTTATGGCATTGATAGTAGTGGCAAAAAGTTGGCTGTCAATAATTCACAATTCTTTGATGAACGAGAACAACAAGAGTTAGATAGTACAACCACCAGAGATATTCTCAATAATAAAAACAATTCTGGATATGGCTATACCGTAATTTTCTCGTGTTATTATCCTACATACCGTGATGGTCGTGAAGTTAAAAATTTTACGGGAACATTCCCTATTTTTCTACCTTCCAATACTGTATCCGTACAGGTTCGGGGCGATTTTGGTGGAGGTTCAATAAAAAAAAGCGAAGTTGTGGAATGGAATGATTTTCCGATCTCTGATATTCAAGAAGATTGCCAATCAATAAAAAATGTATATGGATGGCATGTTGATATTCCTAATGGTAAATTCAAGCCAGGAGAGATTAATACACTCTCGGTAAAAGCTTCTACAATCTGTGCTTATAGCCTGGGTTCTCTGGTAAGCATCGAGGTGAAGAGAGCAATATATGTAAACGAAAGACCTACTCCCCCTGTTTTATCTTTTCACGTGCGACCAGTTGCTGGAATACCTTACGAAATCACCGCAGATAAGATCAGTAACTTGCAATTATATCCCAATGATCGTGGAGAGATGAACATTGCTCTTGAAAATCCAACAAAAGATAAGATAACAACGGATGTTACTACCGTTATTCCACGAAATATCGCTATCACCGAAATTCCCCAAGGATGTACAGTAGAAAAATCTACATTGTCGTGTAAATCAATTGCACTGGATACAAAATCCAAAAAAACGATATCAGCACCATTTGTGGTACGTGATCAAGAATGCGCCATCTCACAACGGAAAACTGCTTTGCAACATATTTTAGCTCAACTATCGACCGTCTTCTCGGCAAATCAAACTACCTCATCAGATCTTGATGCAACGGGACACTGTGTACCCCTTGAAAAGCTAGCTGATGTCTTTACTAAAGCGGTGTTTACAGAGAAAAGTGGATCGACACAAGCTTTAAATTCACTTTTGGTAAAACTTTCTTTCGCCGCATCCGTTCCAGCTCAAATATCTTATCTCGGCTATTTTCCAGATCCAGACAAAGTAACAGAAGAGGATAAAAAAGAAGCTGATCCTAAACAACGAAAAGTGTTCACAGAAAATAAAGGCGAAGTGCGCTATCGCATCACATTAAAAAACACTAGGGGTATGGGTCTCACAAACCTCACCGCGAATCTTCCCCTAGAGGATTATCTCAAGCCGGGAGTATTAGATAAAGCATGGAAAATAAAACAAGAAAAAAAGGGCAAGAAAACCCTTACATCCCTTTCATGGCATATCGATATATTGCGCGAAAATGAAGAAGTGTATCAAGATGTCGCTCTCCGTGTCCAACCAAATACACCCTTTTCGGTCCGACAACTAGAATTGCAAACATCCGTCACCTCTGGAGACACATTTTCAGAGGAAGCAGCTCAGATCACATCAAAAACGCAAGGCAATAATATCGCCGCGCTATGGACAAAAATTCCGCTTAAATTAGTCCATTATATTTTCGATGCGCCATTAGCAAATGTGCACGTTGATCTCCTTAACCCACAAACTGGAAAGTCTGACGCCTCACGAAAACAAATATATACCAAAGGATTTCAGTATGATGCAACAAAGGACAAGCTTCTCATGAATGAGGCTGGACAGGCAAATCTTTTGCTCAACAAAAAAGACGACCTTGAAGAAAAAAATGGAACATATCAATTTAAACTGCGAGTAACATTAGAAACAGATCCTCTAAATACCACAAGTCCCCAATTAAATGCGATAGAACCAGGAGGACGTGTACCCATCTTCTTCATCGGAACGATCCCTCTCACCGATAACGAGATACATGACATTACCACTGACAACGTCCACAAAAAAATCGTCCTAAATGATGACCCGACTCGCTGGGAAAAAATAGATAGCCTCAGAGGTATGGAAAACCTCGCAATGGCACGCCTTTACACCGATATCATCGCTGCGAGAACTCTGGTAGGATACTTCTTCCCAGAGGTCCTAAAACGAAGACAGGGTGTAAATTACAACACCGAATATAAGGAACTTAACGCATTTGCAAACTGTGACATCATAACCATAAACCCAACTCTTTTCCATGTAACACTTCGCACTGATCTCAAATTTAACAACGTAACCTTGCATGAAGTAGGTCATTCAGTATCCTGCATACTTGCAGAAAGAGAGTTTAGCAAAATAGACGCCCCACCCTCTCCAAGTAATTACACGAACTACATAAAAAATATTAGAAAAACATTAAAAGATCGTGTCAAAAATAATACACTCGTTTTAAATAAAATCACGGAAACACTCAATCGAGGAGGTCTTGTCGGAAGCCACCTCAGTTTATTTAATGATTCCTCCCGCGACTCCTTCGAAGAAGGTCTCGCGCATTATTTAGGTGGCGAATTTACACAGTATCTCCCCTACCTTCCAAGCAATAAAAAAACACCTGCTACCATAAATCTCCTTGGAAATTCATTCAATGCCACGCCTACAACATGGAAAGAAACTGGAACCCTAGAAAATAGATGCAAACTCCCATTGGCCAATGTACTTACCACACCATTTGCAGATTTGGATATTAATTACTCTAAAAATAATAAACCAACAAACGAACAAATACCAAAAGTTGTATGGAAGGGGTGTTGGTTAGAAGAAGAACATGCCTTTGCTGCGTGGCTTTGGACAATAACACATGGAAATTCAAAATTGAATGACAAATCAGGGGGATATACCGACTGGGACTCCTCGGGATCCATTAATACTCTTAACCGTGCTACACTTTGGGATGTGCTCAATCTCGTAAAAACTCATCAACACGATATATATAGTTTTACAAATGCGCTCGACCAACAATACAAAGGTGCCTATAAACGCACCCTCATTCGATTTGGCTTTTTTGATGACTCAGTCATCAAAAATGGAAGAGCGTGGAAATATGATAAGAATGAAAAGACAGGAAGCTTTACTAATCACGCCGAATTTCTCTTTCCTATAGAAAATGGATTTTTCAGAGTGCCCTTTCGTCCGTTTCCTCGTGTTTTCCTACCTCCTGCCCGAAATAGCAACATATTATTCGAATTTAAAACCCTAGACGGTGAAATCGTTTCCTCAACACAAGAAATAATAATAGCAACGCAATATGACCCACCCTATGATTATTTGAATGATTCAGAAACCGATTACGTCACCACAGGTTCACTTCTTTATCTTAGCCCACCGATGGGAATTTTTCATACAAAAAGTATAATCACCGTCGAAGGGAGCTCCGATAAGGTTGAAATAGATACAAATACCTTGCTTGAACTTGCGGAACGTAAAGAAGATCTCCCCCACGGAATAAAGGCAACATTTATCGTCCCTCCATCCGCTATAACACCCGCCATTGCTTCTTCAACAACTACCACGTCTAAAACAAAACTACTATTCTTGCTCATCATTCCATTGGGTGGTGTGGGTGCGCTTATTACTTGGTACCTCAGCAGAAAAAAATCAACCATATCCCAAGAACAACCTCCCATCTCATAACAATAATTTTACTTGATACTACATGTGTGCTACACTGCATGTAGTAATAGTGGAGGAAGATAGAAATGATAGATGATGAAAATCTACGAAACAAAATAAAAACTATTGTTAAAAAATTACGGTGTCCTTCTCCCCAACAATTGATTGAATGGTATCGTCATCCTGATAGGGATGACTTCGGTGATAAGATTATCGCACTTCACATATTACTTTGTGACCGTTGTAGAGCTGAACATACTATTCTAGAAGAATTACGCAAGCGCCACGACGAACAAGACATGGGTTTTCAAGAAATACCCATACCTGACACACCTTTATAGTCAACAAATGATCTCGCAAATAGCGAGGTTTTTTTATATACCAAAGTATCTTGCTTGTTAAAAAAGAAACCACGCCCTTACGGACGTGATAGTTCATTGCCCTAGCGACCACTTACCTGTTTCCATTAAAATCGCCCAATTGTGCTCAAGATATTCTTGATTCCAACAACCACCGTGTGGATTAAACGTCCCTTGCCAATCGACACGAGGATTCAAATGAAGTGCGTAGAGAATTGCGAGATCACCATAATGTGAAAGAAAAAGGTGCTGTGACTTGGGTGCTTCAAGAATGTGTTGAGGTACACAATAGGGATACCAATGCCCATCGTCACCGCCCCCATAATCATTGCAATCGCTTCCGACAAGAGCACGAAGCCAATCTTCAAATTCTTCAAGATCAAACACGAACTTTTCCAAAGTATGTCCACACCCAGAACAATATTTTGTTCCTGCGTTGAAATTTTTTTGACAACAATCGCGCCAAATAACCGGACGTCGTTCTTGCATATACTTATTGTAAAGTTCCTCAGCCAAAGAAAATATTGCTTCTTCTCGACTAAACTGCATACCGTTCACCAATTCATAAATCAACCAACCCACCTTGCTCGATTCTACATAACCGGGCTTTAACCATATAAATCTAACCCCTGAATCAACATCTCCTGTTTTCAAGATGCATGTCTCCCCTCTACCAAATTCCAAGAGCAACATACCACGGAATAAAAAATATATCCATCTTCTCGTTTTAACTACTGAGGTTCAACCTCAGTAGTTATGCATAAACAAAAAACCACCTCGATGGGTGGTGTGTAAATCAAATTCCTAAAGATACTCCTGGAAGAAGACGCGTCTCCGTAGGTTGATCTGCATTAATCAATGCATCCGCCTCTGGTGTGCTCACGAATACGGGCAATTCATCCTCTGAAAGTTGTCGTGTGAGGTTTGCCGATACGGATCCATTTTCTGGATACCCATAGCGAGAGAGAACCCCATCGATCTGATCCTGTACAAAGTTTGGGTACTGAACCGCGAGGGAAGCATCTATGTTGTGTGAAATGTGGAGACGAGAGATCAATACATCAGCAATCTTTTCATACAAAGCATCACGATCTCGATAACAAAACTCCTTTTCGAAGAAAAGAGATCCTACCACAGTTCCCTGCGCAGAATGACAATCAACGGAAACACGAATCTTATATTTACGCCCACCATCATTGATATAAGGACTCTGACCTGTTTCTTGGATATAAATTTGATACACTTCCTCATGACGAAGATTGAACTTTGTCATTAACTGTGCTTCAAAACTATCGCCAGAAGCAACACGGTACTTGGCCTTCAACCATTTCAAAAATACTCCACTTCTCTCCGGCCTAAAGCACCCCTCCAAAAAAATCTCTTTCTCTTCCACGGTCCCCACAATAACAAACTGTGGGTTTGAAATACCAACACTATCGATGACATCCTTATCTAACACCATTGCGCGCACAGTACTTCTTCCTGCAAGGACGCATTGAGCATCATATTCATGCAGCTTGTTAATTATGGCGTGTTCCAGAGGACTTCGTAAGCCGTTTTGAAGAATTGCGACGCCAAACGTGAAACCAGAAAGGAATTCACATTTTTTCTCCACGGTCTTTCCCTTATTTTTTGACTTTCCAATGGAATAAAAGATGTATGGCCCAACTGTCGCCACGCCCAATGCAATCAATTCAGGCAAAACCTCGAACATATTGTTTTCTCCTTTGTCTATGTGCTAATATCTATCTACCACAAATATACTAAATTGTCTATTTTTTTCTAGGTTCTAGGTTCTCTGTCTTTGCTCGTGATTTTGGAGTCACCCAGAAACCCATATAGTTACCAAGCATAAGACGAGTTTGCGCCTCGAGAGCGGGAAAGCACCCTAAAAATATTGAAGTGAGAGGAGTCATCCACCACTGTAAGAACATCCATATATATTTCATCCTACCGTACTGTACCGGCTTTGGGGGAAGAAGCCAGACACTCAACACCGCAGAGGTCACAAGACCAAACATGGCAATAATCATAATATTACGCGTGAGATAGGGAAGATTGTAAGAAAGTAGAGTTACTTTGAAACTTTCTGTCCCCACAAGTACGGGCAACCACCCTAAAAGAAACATCATAATACTGTTTGTTGACCATGACCAAAATCCATCTACAAGCTGTACTACATGAGAAAATTTCTCTTTAAAGGCCAACTTCTTGTTTTTAAACGCATTAAACATAAAATAGGGAAGGTTTTCTACACCATAGCCCCATCTTCTCTGTTGTTTATATTGATTGACGAGGGTGCCCAAAAAAGTTGGCGCAACGTTTGCGTCCATTGTTACGGGATAGTATAACGGTACCACCTGCCAATCACCATCGAAATGGAGATAGCATTGATAAAAAATACGCGAATCTTCTGAAACCATATTGGTCTGCCAAAAATCAATCTCAACGAGAGGCTTAAACGCCATCGAATGAGATGAAAAAGTAATGAGTCGCTCAGGACGTGCCTGTTGCATCATCTGCCAAAAGGTTGAACCGAAACTTAACACGCGAGCAAAAGCAGGTGCCTCCCAAATATTATTTATAAAAAGCGGAATGGGTTGAAAACTCGAACGTAACGGTTTTTCAGCAGTAAGGTAGTGATACGTAAGACAGTGAAAATAATTTGGCATCACCCTTGTATCTATATCAAAAACGGACACCACAATATTTTCATAAGGAATACTAAGATGATCAATAATTTGTTTTTTTACCTCCCGGGCTGCCCATGTTTGGTTCGCCCCCTTTCCCTTAAGCTCTCCGGGAATATCACCAGGATGAGTAGTAATAAAAAGATGTGGAAAATGAGATCCATAACGTTCTCGAACTGTATCTCCCATTACGGGACCAGCACCTCCAGCACGCCCCTCAAGTGCAAGAACAACGATCATTTTTTCGTGTGGATACCCAGTAGCAAGAAGTGCATCAAAACTCTCTCTTACCACTTCGAACGGCTCATTGTACATAGGAAGGATGACAAGTTGCCAAACATCATCCCATCGCTTTAGGGGCAATGAATACTTAGAAATTTCAAGTTTATCGAGTTCCTTCTTCCAGTCGGTCTTCATGTTCTCCAATGTCTTTCGAAATCCTAAACGCAAATGAAGAGATAAATATACAGTCTTCAAAAACCAATACACATCAAAAAAAATAATAAAAACTGCGACAAAAAATGGATGCGTAAAACTAAGCCCCGTAAGAATAAACAGAGTCCCCCAACTTAAGACCCCAGGAAACATCTCAAGTGTTCGATATAACAATCGATCCAATGTCCAAGGCCTAAGCTCGGTGGCCCTCCCAATTTTAAGATAATTTATCATATATAATGTAAGTTTGCTCTTAGCATATCCGGTAGTGAAAAGTCGACTTTTTATAAAAATCGTGACAATTATCACTAACCTATATAGTACTACATTAACATGAAATTCCAAGCGATAATAAAAAAAATAACCATGTCGACTTTCTACTACCGGACATACACCATGTGTATCCATCAAGGAAACATTAAAAAACCCGCATATGCGGGGTTTAAAATTATTGTTTATCTTGTTTTTTAAGTTCTTTTTTGAATTTACAAATCTCCTTCTTCAAATCACCCCAAGGACCATGATACATTGTTTCAAAAACTTGATCAAATTGCTTCAACCGTGCTGCACGGCGATCCATCTGAACACACTGAATATAGATATCCTCCCCAAACAGAACCGCACACTCAGTACCAAACTTCTCCACAACATCAAACATAGAAAATTGATTATCAGGACCACTACCGGCAATAAATTCTTCAAAAGCAGGAAGTGCCTTGCCCATTCCTTCGTCATCATCATCTTCGTCGTCATTGTCATCAGAACATTTTTTGACAGCAGAGGCCTCATCTGTCGCACATTGCTCAACAGAATCGTTCTTCGCGCTATCGCATTCACATGCCGAATTCTTTTTCACATCGTTTGTGCCACTAAAAAAATAACTTGCGAATGACATCGAGCCATCATAGGAAAGCACGACAATCTCGTCCCTACCATGGTGAAACAAATCCAAACGAATAAGGATAAGCGCGCCATCAATTTCTGGAAGATTAGGGTGCCTAAGACCATGACGCAGTCTACCAGAAAGCCTCTCTGCAATCGATACCGCAGTTACGTTCTCACAGGAAACTTCTTGAAAAACTTGTGTTTTTGCCTCAGCAGAAGCCATCTTCTGAAGATCGAAGCCCTCAGATCCAAAACTAATGGTTGCAACACGATCGAGTGCCCGTTTGATACGTCTACGATAATCCCGCGAGGCGGCGAGAATGAGAATGTAATCCCCCAAAGGAATTACCGCGACAGGAAGACTTTTGTTTACATCCTTCTTTGCGCGCTTCCTCTTATCATATACTTTCTTTGCTGCATCCTTAGGCATTCAAATCCACCTCCTTATATCCAATTGGAGTAATAATAATCCCTCGACACGTACCCCCAGAATACGGGTCATGTTTAAGCGCAACGGCAAGAATCTTTTTCATTACATTTATGACTCTGCGCCCTGTATACGTTTTTCCGGCATAAGACTCCAGAGTGCCTATTACGGGTTCATAACCGCTTCCATCTCCACCAAAATCACCCTTATCAATAGCAAACCCATCGCTTCCCATATTAAAAATGCGACATCGGTTTTCGGTTGGTTCGTATCCAACGAGGACAAAACCCATAGGCCATCCGGACTCCACGAATTGTCCCACAACGTGACCAAGCATATCTACTTTTGAACGAAGAGTAAGTCTTTGGTCAGCAGGATCAACATTATCGTCATGGTGATGCACCAAAAGCTGGAGATATTTTGCAAGTTTATGGATCAAAAAACATACACCAGAGGTTCCGATTGCAGTATATTCATCAACAAGACGAATCTTCTTGCTGTCATCGCTCTCAACCCTGTAAGCGGTTGTTCTCCCATCACTTGCGATGATCACTGCAGGAACCTCAAAGGTTTCCGCATCCTTATCCTTACTTTTCTTTACCTTCAGGTTAAACTTCATAGCAAGAATAGTTGTCCTACTTCGAACAAGTTCCTCTCTGGCAGACCTCGAAAATGTGTTACCGTCTTTTGCAATGACGACAAAACGATCAAAAGATTCTTTCAAGGGGTCTCGCATTACATCACCTCCATTTTGTGTTGTAAACGAACTAGCCTCACTGTACCACGGGTTTTAAAATATACAAGAAAATTACCCAATCAACGACTGCTAGGGTCTAATAGCTAAAAATTGCCTGGTCGATACTAAGAACCCCCGATCCCCCAGAGAAAATAGCAAGACACGCAGCGAGAAGAATAAGATCAAATTCATATCCATTTACTAATCCCATCTTCCTTTTCACCATCAGTGTTGCCACAAGCATCTCTATTGCAAAAAGAAGCGCAAAGGGCTGTGAAAGAAATCCAAAAACAAGGGCAAAACCACCCACCACCTCGAGCAAAGCAACAAAAGTCCCCCATAGATGCCCAGGACGAAATCCCATACCATCAAACATTGTCGCGGTCCCTTTCAAATCTTTCAGTTTTGGAAATCCATGTTTAAAGAAGATAAGCCCTACTATTATACGTAGCAAAACCCACGAGTATGGCTGAACTAAAAGAACAGGAATAAGAAGATAATTTTTTAACAACGCGAGATATTCCATAAATAATATGGTATAGATTAAATTATTAAGAGACACATTAGTATATCATGCAAAACAACGAGCCTACAATAATTTATGAAGACGCCGAAAGGCTTGTAATCAACAAACCTTTTGGTCTTCTTGTACATCCGACAAAGCACGCGGATGAACCAACTCTTGTAGATTGGCTTCTTAAAATACACCCTGAAATTAAAACAATAGGAGATGATCCAACACGCCCTGGCATCGTACATCGTCTCGACAAAGACACGGGTGGACTTATGGTAATAGCAAAAACACAACACTCCTTTGAACATCTTAAAAATCTCTTCGGCACACGAGAAATACACAAAAAATACCTCGCTCTCGTTTGGGGTCTTATAAAGAACGATACAGGGGTCATCAATAAACCAATCGGCATGCTTAAAGGTGTCCCGAAACGCACGACGCATAGCACGGGAAAAACTCGTGAAGCAGTAACCGAATATACAGTCAGAACCCGCTACCCACACGCAAACGTGACCCTCGTTGAACTTTCGCCAAAAACAGGGAGAACTCACCAATTAAGAGTACACATGACATCAATCAGCCATAATATTGTAGGAGATAAACTCTATGGCAGAAAAAAAGCCAAACCCCCCTTCGAACTCCACCACCAATTCCTCTTCGCCTACGCCCTAGACATCCCCACCGAGCAAGGACCTCTCCACTTTGAAATAGGACTTCCTGAAAATCTAAAGCTCGTCCTGAGCAATTTGACTCGACACTAGCAGGCGTGGTAATTTCACGACAGAACCTGTAACAAGAGAGGAGAAACACCATGAACAAGGTATTTCTCTGGACATTCGTCATTGTCGTAATTTCGGTAGCATTATATGCTTCAGGTATTGGGCTACAGGCCCTTGCTAGTGTTATGACAATCATTATCCATCCATGGATTCTTTTTCCCGTCATGGTGGTTGCTGTGATTATCATGATAATCTCTAATGGCGTGTCCGGAGATAAACCAGAATAATATTTTTGTGGCGCTTCATGCGCCCTTTTTATTCGCACAAGAATAACCCCCTCCCCAGACTCCGCTACACTATGCCCGAGATCGTCCAAGTAATACAAAACCCCTTGAAGGGGTTTTGTATTTAATCGTCCCCTGTGTATAAAAAAATCTCTAATACACCGCCACTATCGTATAAATAAGCGTGGTCGAATAATCACTCGCTGCTTCTTGGAGGGAGGTAGCAGTGATCTTGTAGACGACGTTCGCCTGACCTGATGCATGGCTCAATCCCAATCCATCAATAGGACCAC
>CAYIOQ010000002.1:0-23732 GCA_964365055.1 uncultured Candidatus Saccharibacteria bacterium
CCTGGGATCCCCACTGAGTAAGATAATTTCCAGAGCTGTCGAATTTTTGGATACGGTTATTCACAGTATCGGCCACATATACGTTTCCAGAGGTGCCAATGGTGATATCTTGAGGATAACTAAACTGCCCATTACCAGAGCCCTGGGATCCCCACTGAGTAAGATAATTTCCAGAGCTGTCGAATTTTTGGATACGATGATTGTTAACATCGGCTATATACACATTGCCAGAAGTATCTATAGTAACGCCACGCGGATCATTAAACTGTCCATTACCAGTACCAGATGAACCCCATTGAGTAAGATAAGAATAAGTTGTTGCAGCGGATACGGGGCGCGGAAAAACAATGAAAGAGGTGATAAAACTAAAAATCAAAAAAGACGCGATAAAAACACTTCGAGTCTTTGAAAAAACGATAGAAAAAATCATATGATATTTCTATTATACCCCCCCCACTGTGTGTAAAATGTGGATAAGTCCCCACAAACAATCTAAGGAAGTCGGACTTCCTTAGATTGTTACGCCTTTTCTTTTTATATTTTTTTACTTATACTTGAGCTACTTTGCGAGAGTAGCACAATGGTAGTGCGCCTGCCTTCCAAGCAGGTTATGCGGGTTCGATTCCCGTCTCTCGCTCAAAACCTTATCTGCAACCATGTATATACCCTGGCGATTACTAACTTGTCTTGTTACCAATGCACCTCTTCAATCGTTTTAATACTAAGAAGATTCTTGATGTCGAATCCCTCGTAAAAGAGGCAAAATCAGGAGACCCTAACGCTTTTGGGGCACTTTACGAGCAATATGCCCCCGGTATTTACCGATTTACTCTTCTCAAGACAAGCAATCGGGAGGACACTGAAGACCTTGTTCACCAAACCTTCCTTAAGGCGTGGAACCATGTCAAGTTTTATGAAGACAAAGGCGCCTCTTTCCAGGCATGGTTGTACAGTATTGCGAGAAACACAATCATTGACTACTATCGCACAAAAAAGACAACAGCGACCTTGGCGAGCTATGCAAGAAACCCGCTCGAGGAACAAAGGATCTTTGAGCAATCAGAATCTGGCGTCGAATTCCAAATGCTTAAAAAACATATTGCCGAACTGAAGTCCACCGAACAAGATGCTCTCCTTCTCCGCTACGTTGAAGACCTAGACCACCGTACGATCGCGCAGATGTTACAGAAAAGCGAAAATGCCACAAAAGTCCTCATCCATAGAGCTATAGCAAAATTAAAACAAAAGTTCGATTAAATTTCGATGAAAGATTTTCTAGGTACAATTAAACAACTCAAACACGTTGAACCTGATAAGGCCTATTTAAGTTGCTCGAAAAAGAAGCTTTTTTCCCATATCACCCCACCTACTCATCTTAACGTTTCTTTTCTTGCACTTACGTCGAGTGTGGGTTTGTGTGGTCTTTTAGTTTTTTCTGCGCTTAATGGTACCCCCACCCCACCGACACCCCTTGCGAGCCTCGACAGCGCAACGCTTACCCAAGAATTTAATGAAATAGACCTCACTTCTAAAATCGCAGAGACGAAAGAGCAAGATTCCAATAACCGCGCCATAGACAGAGCAATTCAAAATCTCGCCTACACCGGGAAACCCACCCCAAAAGACATAGTAATTCCAAAAGAAACAGATGATAGAGTAAACCAACTTCTCGATGAAATCCTCTAATATGAAATTCAATATCACCATTCCCATAGTTGTGTTTATACTTGGTGTAGTTTTATATTCTCCACCTACACAAGTGTTCGCGAAAGGAGAGGAAACACCAACCCTAGAACGCAAAATACAAATATTAAAGGAAGCCAAGAAAAAAGACGCAACCAACAACGAAGTTTTTGAATTAAAAAAGAACATTCTTTACGACATCTTTGATCTCGCAATCGATGAAGATGAAAATATGGGAAGAAAACTTGTTGACGCACATCTTTCCACAAGTACACAAAATATATTTCTAGAATCATTGTGGGACAGTGAACAATGGTATTTAAGAAAACGTCTCGAAACAAGCAAGGCAACATCTACCAACGCACTTACCTCCATAACCAAAGAAATTAAAAAACACCGCCAAGAAGTACAAGGAATACTGCACAATAAAATCTCCGGAATAATTCTCATCGGCGATGCTGAGTATGCGCTAAATACAACAGAGAGCCGCCTAAGTGGAATCATTAAGGATCTTTCAGATGCCCCAGAAAAAGAGACCAACATCCTCCTTCAAACCTATACAATAAAAATTAAAGACCAACTCGAAGAAGTTCGCATTGGCATACAAGACACAAAAGAAATTTTTGAAAAACTCTCTTCGCGTAAAGATTATGAAATAGGAATAAAACGCCTCTCTTATATAAATACTATTATCCAACTCATCTACGAAGAGTTTACCGCAATGGGACGTCTGATGGGCAACCCCCTCTTCCCACAAGAAACAAAGGATAAACCCTTAGGATTAGAAGACTCACCTCAGCCTCAAAACCAAATTTAAAAACCCCGCAACGAGGTTTTTAAATTTAACACCTTAGGTTTTGCTTAAAAGTACTAGGCCACGGCGTCCTTGAGTCCCTTACCTGGCTTAAACTTTGGGACAATCTTTGCTGGCACGCTAATCTTCTCTCCTGTCTTTGGGTTATTCGCCATGCGTGCTGCACGCTTTGTAACACGAAAAGTGCCAAATCCTGTAATTGCTACCTCCTCGCCATTCTTAAGTGTATTTGTGATTGTATCAAAAAGTGTATTCACAATCTCATGAGCTTGGTTCTTGCTCATGTCTCCTACCTTTTGTACTGCTTCAATAAGTCCGTCTTTTGACATAAAAATATAAATTTAACATGAACGACCTTTGTTTCTACTCTATCTTCTTCTATTCTACTAGAAATAACAAGGAAAATACAAGCTTACTATCTCGCGTATTCGATCGCCCTCGTCTCACGAATCACATTTACCTTAATCTCACCCGGATATTTTAAGTCGGCTTCTATCCGCTTTGCAATATCTCGCGCAAGCGTTGCTGCTGCAAGATCATCTATCTTATCTGGCACCACGAATACCCGAACCTCTCGCCCCGCTTGAATCGCATACACCTTCTCAACGCCTTCGAATGAATTTGCGATCTTCTCAAGCCCCTCAAGACGCTTGATATAAAACTCGAGTGTTTCCCTCCGCGCACCCGGACGTCCCGCAGAAATCACATCGGCCGCGTTTACAATATATGCCTCCGGCACCTCCACAGGATACTCCTCATGATGGGAATGCATCGATTTAATAACATCATCGGAGACGCCATACTTCTGAAGAATCTTCTTTCCAATGTTTACATGTGTTCCTTGAATTTCATGATCTACCGCTTTTCCGATGTCATGAAGCAACGCCCCCTTCTTTGCAATATCAACACGCAATCCTAGCTCTTGTGCAAGCATACCAGAAATATGCGCCATTTCTATAGAATGCATAAGCACGTTTTGTCCAAAGCTTGTTCTGAAATTAAGTCGCCCGAGGAGAATAATAAGCTCCCGAGGAAGATCAAGGACACCCACCTCATAGGCCGCTGCCTCTCCTGCCTCACGCATTTTCTCTGTCATCTCCTGACGCGCCTCCTCAATCTTCTCTTCAATCTTTGCTGGCTGAATACGACCATCCCTAACAAGCTTCTCCATTGCCATACGTGCCACCTCGCGACGTACGGGGTCAAAAGAAGAAAACACGATGACATCGGGAGATTCGTCCATAATGAGCTCAACGCCAGTGAGACGTTCGAAGGTTCGAATGTTTCTCCCCTCTCTTCCAATGATCTTCCCCTTTAAGTCTTCAGAAGGAAGCGATAGATATGATGTGGTGATATCACTCACGTGAGAGCGCGCATAGCGCTGTATTGCTGAGGTAACGATTTCACTCGTCTTTCTTTCGATCTGTTCCTGTTTGTCGCGTTCAAGCTTCATGAGTGCACGCACCAAATCATCCTTGTGCTCATGTTCGATTTTTGCAATCAACTCTTCTTTTGCAGCCTCACGGGACATATTTGCAACCCTCTCTAGTTCGCCCTGAATTTTTTGATTTGATTTTTCAATTTGCACTTTTACAATCTTCAGACGTTCGATCTCCTCATCAACCGTTTTATTCTTTTGCTCGACATCACTTATTTTCTTCTCAAATAACTCCTCGCGACTCAAAAGACGATCCTCGGTACGCTGGATGACAATTTTCCTTTCTTTTTCTTCTACTTTAGCCTCTTCGAGAACTTTAACGGCTCTGTCTTTCGCCTCAATCAAAACCTCCTTCGCTTCAGCTCGTGCGCTTTCTAGTAATCGCCTTACTTTGACCTCTGCAGAATTTGCAGAAATACGTGAAATCAGTTCACGAATGGAGTACCCTACGAATACCCCCAAAAGGATGAGAACACCCAATGACAATAGATTTTCCGTCCACGGCAATGCGCTTAAATTCATAATGTGTTAGTACTTCTGCTAATCTCCCCACTTTTCTATTTTTAACCAGAATTAACCCGCCTCCCGTGAGCAGAGAAAGAAAGATTCTATAATACACCCCTATTACGTCTTTGATTAGCATTTGAAAACAAAAATTAATATGTATCCAGGTTACCAGTAAACAAGCCGAGTGTCAAAATTCGCAAATATGTTTTTTGGTATATAATGAATAGGATAACTTAATAAAAAATACATGAATGATCCCATTACATCTATTAAAGAATATGTGCGCGCGACAAATTATCTTGCAGTAACGCAGATTTATCTCCAAGACAACGTGTTGCTTCAAGCGCCGCTAAAACCAGAACACATAAAACCAAAACCTCTTGGGCACTGGGGGACATGTCCTGGTATTAATTTTGTCTATGGTCACCTCAATCACTTCATAAAAAGACATGATGCCTCTACTATTTTTGTTCTTGGTCCTGGCCATGGCTTCCCCGCCCTACAGGCAGGACTTTTTCTGGAGGGTACGCTAGGGGAGTATTATCCAGAGGCAACTCACACAGAGGAAGGGATACGCCACATTTCACGACTTTTCAGTTGGCCGTATGGATTTCCAAGCCATAGTAATCCTGGCGCACCCGGCGCAATCGTCGAAGGAGGTGAACTCGGCTATGCGCTTAGCACCTCCTACGGCGCTATTCTCGACAACCCCGATCTTATTGCAGCATGCCTCGTAGGCGATGGTGAAGCAGAGACTGGTCCAACAGCCACCGCTTGGCATTTAAACAAATTTATCGACCCAGCTCATAATGGTGCTGTGCTCCCCATTCTTCACTGCAATGGTTATAAAATTTCTGGGCCTACTATTTTCGGAAGAATGTCCAACAAAGAACTTAAAGCGCTTTTTCATGGGTATGGATACGAACCATTTATTGTTGAGGGGACAAATGCAACGATATACGAAAAAATGTATAAGACCCTCGATACCTGCTATGAAAAAATAAAGGATATACAAACACGCGCACGCGCTGGAGAAAAAATAATAGCACCTCGCTTCCCCATGATTATTCTTAAAACTCCAAAAGGGTGGACGGGAATCAAAAAACTTCATGGTGAAAAAATAGAAGGCAATTGTCTCTCCCATCAAGTAACTGTTCCCAATGTACAAACCGACAAGGAAGAACGAAAAGCACTCGAGAAGTGGCTCAAATCATATAAATTTAATGAGCTCTTTCAAAAAGAAACAGGTTTCTCATCTTCAATACGCGAAATAATACCAACGTCAGATCTCCGCATGGGAGCAAACCCACACGCACACGGAGCAAAAATACGCCGCGACCTCATTCTCCCCGACATTGCTCCATTCACCGAAGATGCGACAATTCCGGGAACAATTGGATCAAGTAGTATGCGACGTGCGGGAGCATACTTAAACGAGGTATTCAAACAAAATAAATCACAACGCAATTTCCGACTCATGTCACCCGACGAAACCTATTCGAACAAACTCGATGAGGTATTCAAGACTACTACGCGCGCATTCATGTTACCCATCGAATCGTGGGATAAAGATATCTCCACCGATGGAAGAGTTATGGAGATGTTAAGCGAACATTCTCTTCAGGGTATGGCGCAAGGATACATACTTACTGGACGCCACACCGTATTCGCCTCCTACGAAGCATTTGTGCAAGTAATAAGTAGTATGGCGGATCAATACACAAAGTTTCTCAAGATATCACAACAATTTCCGTGGAGGAAAGGTGTCTCATCATTAAATTACATCCTCACCTCCTCTGGGTGGCGTCAGGAACACAACGGTTATTCTCATCAAAACCCTGGATTCATCGGTGATATGCTTGAGAAGAAAGGGTGTCCTGTCCATGTCTACTTCCCCCCCGATGGGAACAGTACCCTCGCAGTACTTAAAAAATGTCTCGCCTCTCAAGATGGTATTAATATCATTGCCGCAGGGAAAACGGTTGAACCACGCTGGCTCACAGAAGAAGATGTCGAAAAAGAACTAGAACGCGGACTTATGATTTGGAACTTCGCGAGCGATGAAAACCCAGACCTTGTAATAGCCTCTATTGGTGATTACCTTACCAAAGAAGCGCTTGCGGGCTTAAGCTACATTAAAAAAGATCTCCCCAATATCCGCATACGTTTCGTAAACATTTTGGAACTTTCTACGCGGGGAATAGGAAACGTTGACTACGTTGGTCCCTCTCACGAATTCAACGATTACTTTACATCCGACAAACCCGTTATTTTTAATTATCATGGCTACCCCGATCACCTAAAACCCATGCTTTTTGAAAGGGGGAACTCAACACGCTTTAAAGTAAACGGCTACATTGAAAATGGTTCTACAACAACCCCATTTGATATGCACATACGAAACAAGACGAGTAGATTTCATATTGCGATCGACGCCTTCACTCTTCTCCGCGAACACAATGTAATCTCCGACGAAGTTACAGAGCCCCTTGTCGCTCTCTATAGAAAAAAAATTGAGGATCATGGTATCTTCATTAGAATACACGGCATTGATCCTGATGAAATAGAATTATGGCAATGGAAACCACGTCACTCGTAATAAATATTGGGAGCGCATCAAAAAAATATGCGCTTTATGAAGAAGAAAAAGAACTTGCAACCTATCACTTCGAAAAAGAGGATGGCTCGTTTATTGTTACCGAAACGTTCAATAACGCAAAAGAAAAGTTATCGCTTACAGAAAATGAGTACACACAAAGCACTGTATTTCTTCTCAATCGCCTCAAAACAAAAAACAACGCATTCTCCATTGAACAAATAGGTATTCGTGTTGTTGCCCCAGGAACTTACTTTCATGCCACACAACCTGTTACTCAAGAATATATTACGAAATTAGAGGAGGCTCTCCTTAAAGCCCCCCTCCACATAGCACCCACCCTAGAAGAGATAAAACTTCTTCCCTCCTTATTTCCCGACAAACCAATTGTCGCAGTATCAGATAGCGCATTCCACACCACCATAACAGAATCAGCCCAATTCTACGCTCTCCCCATAGAAACAATTCAGAAATACGATATCTACCGTTTTGGTTATCATGGCATCTCAATGCAATCGATTGTGAGAACACTTAAAAAAGCCATCAACCCCCTTCCACGAAACATTATTATCTGCCATCTTGGAAGCGGTTCAAGTATCACAGCAGTAAAAGATGGAAAAAGTTATGACACCTCCATGGGATTTACCCCCCTTGAAGGGCTCCCTATGGGGACGCGTGTGGGCAACATCGATCCAGGTGTGATTACCCATCTTGCAAAACAACTAAACCTCTCCCCCAATGACCTCGATACCTATCTCAATACACAATGTGGGCTTCACGGACTAAGTGGCAAAACCGCTGATGTGCGAGAATTAATTGCTCTCGAACAACAAGGAGACAAAAATGCCAAACGAACACTCGATTATTTTAGTTATCACGTCAAAAAATATATAGGCGCATATACCGCTATATTAAATGGTGTCGATCTTATTGTTTTCACGGCGGGTATTGGAGAACGCTCCTCAATTATGCGAGCACGCATCCTCAACGATCTCGAAGAGCTTGGCATTATAGTAAACAAAGAGAAAAATGAAGCCGCATCCTCCGAAAATGTTTCTTTTATTGAAGACGTGACGTCTAAAGTAAAAATCGCAGTCATTAAAACCAACGAAATGAAAGAAATTATGTATTCAATCCAGGGTATAGCCACTAGCCATTAGGGTATAGGGTACGAAAAATATGTTGACGTCTTATCAAGAATTAAATGTTTGGAAAAAATCAATTGAGTTGGTTACCAAAATTTATATTCTGACCAAACTATATCCTAAAGAAGAATTGTATGGAATGACTAGCCAATCACGAAGGGCTGCTATCTCAATACCCTCGAACATAGCAGAAGGATATACACGAAAACATCGCCAAGAATATATACAATTTACAAGAATTGCTTTTGCTTCCGGTGCAGAACTCGAAACACAATTAGTTATTGCTAAAAAGCTTCAACTTGCACCAGAAAAAGAATTTCAAAAATCAGAAGAATTACTAAATGAAATTATGAAAATGTTAAATAAATTATTAGACACCCTAGTGGCTAAACCCTAAACCCCATACCCTAAATCTTATGTTTTTTCAAAAAAAGAAAGAAGAAATTATCAACCCAAAAGTTCTACTCGTTATTTTAGATGGGTGGGGACGCGGCAAACAGGATCTCTCAAATCCTCTCGTCGAGGCACATCTTCCTACTATCCAATATCTTGAAGAAAATTATCCCTCCGGCAGTCTTCAGGCTTCTGGCATCGCTATTGGTCTTCCATGGGGCGAGGTCGGAAATAGTGAGGTGGGACATCTCACGCTTGGCGCTGGAAAAATCCTCTACCAGCACTATCCAAAAATTACAATGGCAATTCAGGATGGTAGCTTTTTCCAAAATACCGCTTTTCTAGAGGCCGTTGCTCATGTGAAAAAAAACAACTCAAAGCTTCATCTTATAGGCGTCCTCACGAGTGGAACAGTACACGCTGCATTCGAACACGTCCTTGCCCTTGCAGAGCTTGCGAAAAAAAATGAGATAACCCGTCTCTATCTTCATCCGTTTGGTGACGGCCGAGATGGACCACCCGAGGGCGGCTTAGCTCTTACAAAACAACTTGTAGAACATCTTAAAAAAATAGGTGTCGGAAAAGTCTCCACTACCTGTGGGCGCTATTATGGTATGGATCGTGATGGCAACTGGGATCGAACAAAACAAGCTTATGAGCTCATTACTCAAGGTGCAGGTACTTACACAAAGACATTAGATGAAGCATTTCAGCCTACCTACGACAAAAAATTAACCGATGAATTTGTTCCGCCCCATACCTTTCTTTTGCCTGCGGAAGAAAATGGACTTATTGAAAATAATGATGCGGTCGTGTTTTGGGACTTTCGAGAAGATTCAATCCGTCAAATAACAACACCTTTCGCGCTTCCAAACTTCACTTCATTTTCCACACACATTCCTTCAAATCTCTGTGTTGTAACCATGACGCATTATGATGACGCATTTAATGCAGCACGCGTCGCATTCCCCCCAGAGGTCGTAGCACACCCATTAAGTAGGGCGGTGTCGGATGCGGGCAAAAAACAACTTAAAATTGCCGAAACCGATAAATATGCACATGTTACCAATTTCTTCAATGGTTTTGAGGAAAACCCATTTCCACAGGAAGACCGCATTCTCGTTCCTTCGAAACATGGAAATGCCAAAGAGTCTGCACCCGAATTCATGGCACCAACAATTACCCAACATATTATAGAGGCCATCGACTCGAAAAAATATGATCTCGTTGTAGTTAATTACGCAAACGCGGATCTCATCGCACATGCGGGAGAATACGAACTCGCACGGCAATCAGTAGAAGTTCTCGACACGCAATTGGGGCAAATAGTGTCAAAAATCGAACAGCATCCTGAATACCACCTTATCATTACCGCCGACCATGGCAACGTAGAATCTTTACGTAATCCCTACACGGGAGTTCCGGAGACAAAACACAACATCAGTCCCGTTCCTGTCTATATTGTTCAAAAAGACCTTAAGGGAAATCGTGATGGTGTTGGAGATGGTATTTTGAGCGATATTGCACCCACCATACTTGCATTTCTCAACCTCCCCAAACCACCAGAAATGTCTGGCAAAAATCTTCTAGAGTAAAAAGGGCTACTTACTCTCTTTTTTATTTATAAAAAACCTTTATACTATAAGTATTAAAAGGTCGTTATGCTAAAAAACATATGTTTCAAAAATTATATAAATATCTAAGTATCGGGATGTGTTCAATTTTGTTACTATTCAGTGTAGGGACAAACACTGCCATTTATGGCGCCTCGGGGGTACAAAATCTATACAGTAGTCTCCAGATTGGCACCAAGATCGGTCTTGAAACGTCTACGGGAAAATTTATCACCCAAAAAATAACAGCCACGACACTCCTCTCCGACATAAGCTCTTTCTGGTTAAATCGTTTTTAAAAGTCGAATTTCTTTAAATCAAAACAATCATAAAAAATATGTATCATATAGAAAATCAAGAAACACAAGGAGTTATTGTGCCATCTTTGTTGAGAAAGGTTGGTATTTATTTACTCAACATTTTATTATTTATTATCTACTACTTGGCTTTTGCATTTACATTAGGATTAATAATTGGACTCGTCCTCTCTCTTGCAGGAACTTCTCAAGAAGCAATTGGAGCATCCATAGCCTCGAACTCCAGCCTAATTAATCTTAGTCTTTTTATTATTATGGTCCTCACGATCATATTCCACAAACACTTTTACTTGGGTACAACGACACGTCCTCAAGCACCTCAACAAACCCCACCATCACTACCACAAACGTAAACGCAAAAGAAATATTCACAAAAATTCATTTCAAAAGCAACTCATATAGTTGCTTTTGCTTTTACACTATACCCCAACAAGTCAAATTTCGGTTTTATCCACATGGTTTCAAAAATACCTGCAAACTATGGTAATCGGATTACCATAGTTTGCATAGTTTGCATAACTATACCAATTATCAAAAAACTTCTGATACTATGATGCGATCGCATAGCGCAGTTCGCACTCACCGTTTTTTGATATATAATAAAATAAAACCACACCACATTCATCCCGAACCATTCCGCGGATGCAAAGCTGGGTGTTAAGAAGGGGTGTGATTCTAAGAGTACAATTAAATTTTTATGAAAAATCTCCTACTTAATCTTCTGGCAAATATGTTTGGTATTCTCATTGCCCGACATTTTGTGCCCGGTTTTTCGTTCCAGGGCGACATACTCCTTCTTCTTGAGGGCTCTTTTATTCTTATGCTCATCAACTCTCTCCTCAAACCGATCCTCAAAGCAATCCTCTTCCCCTTCATCCTTCTCTCCCTTGGACTCTTTACAATCGCGATCAATATGTTACTCTTATGGATATTTACACAGATCCCTCTTGGGGTACAAATAGAGGGAATTCTCGCGTTGCTATACGCAACCCTCCTCTTTAGCGTGATCAACTTTGCGTTGCATCTCCCTGTGTTATCAAGCGATGATACCAAATAACCTATGGAATGGCTTAAAATAACTCAAATAGTAGTCGCCGTACTCATTATTGCGGCAATCCTCCTTCAACCAAGAGGCATGGGTCTTGGCTCTGCTTTTGGTGGTGAAGGTTCTCTTTACTATACTCGTAGGGGGATGGAAAAGGTGCTTTTTATCGTCACTATTGTTCTTATTACTCTTTTTATGGGTCTCGTACTCATAAGCCTTAGAGGATAAAGACACCCCACTCCATCTCTCAATCTATTGATGAAATATCAAAAATACTTCTCTCTAGTCTACTGGAAAATATTTTACGCACGGCTAGAGACAAAAGATAAGCGTATTGCTATTGCGGGAGCTTCATTGACCCTTGTTTCTTTTGTTTTTCTCGTTTCTATCTCCTTTTTCATCGGTACCCTCCACCCTACACGTGGTGGGGAATTTAAAGAAGGTCTTGTAGGGACAAGTATCCTTAAACTTAACCCCGTCCTCGCTTCAAACGAAAATGAAGATGCGCTTATAAATCTGCTCTATCGTGGCCTCTTTACCATAGATGCAAACGGCGCCATTATCCCCGATCTCGCGCAAGATTATGAAATACAAAATAAAGGAGCAGTCTGGATAGTGACATTAAAAGAAAACATCGTCTGGCACGACGGTACACCTATTACGAGTGACGACGTGGTGTTCACAGTAAATCTCATTCATGACCTCGAGAATAAAACACCTCTCCAATATAGTTGGCAGGGGGTAAATGTTGAAAAAATTACAGAACGAAAAATTAAGTTCAGCATTCCAAATCCTTATGCATTTTTCCTTGCCAACCTAAAACTCAAGATTATTCCAAAACATATCTTTGACTCCATACCCAAGGAAAATCTTCCCCTTTCTCCCTACAATATAAAACCCATTGGAAGTGGTTCGTATCAAGTACATTCTGTTACAACAAAACGAGATGGTAGTCTAGAGCGTTATAAACTCAAACGTAGCCCCTCTTTAGAAAAATCCGCCTTTATTGAATATGTTACCTTCATTTTTTATGAAACAAAGACAGACGCAATCCGCGCGCTCAACGTTCATCAAGTTGATGCGTTAGCCAATGTAGAACCAGAACAAACGGAATCACTTTCATCTTCTTACACTATACTCGGAATCAAACGGCCCCTTTATTATGCTGCGTTCTTAAACCCACAGAATGCTCCAGCCTTAAAAGACGTTCGTGTACGCGAAAGCCTCATACTGAGCACCCCACAAAACCACCTCGTCAAGAAGGTTCTTTTGGGGCATGGCACCCCTCTCGACTCACCTATCCCCCCCCCAATCAAAGAGGGACGTGAGACAATATACGATATGGAAAAGGCAAAAACACTCCTCACAAACGCAGGGTGGGAGGATAAGGATGGAGATGGCGTACGAGAAAAAAACAAAGATCGCTCTCAGAAACTTTCGTTTACCATCGTTACGCCACAGAACCCATTTCTCATAGAAACTGCAAGTATTTTGGTAAAAAGTTGGGCAGAGCTTGGCATAAGCGCTACCGTTGAAATTGTCCCCCTCAAGGATCTTGAAATAAATTATATAGAACCACGGAAATACGACATTCTTCTTTTTGGCAACGTACTCGATCTCCAAGCAGATCCCTTCTCATTTTGGCATTCATCTCAGAAATTTAATCCAGGACGTAATTTAAGCCTCTATCAAGATAAAGAAATAGATAAAATCACCGAAGCAATACGAGAGACTATTGATTCACAACAAAGAGCAGATCTCTATACACGTTTCGAAAATATAATTAAAAAAGACTCCCCCGTTATATTTCTCTACAACCCAGACTATCTCTATCTTGTTTCAAGACGTATCAAAAACGTAACAAGTAAAGTAATTACCACGCCAAGCGAACGATTTTCAACAATCAATGAATGGTTTATAACTTCGTCTCGAAGCCTCTAAAAAAAATATGCCTTCTTTAGGAGGCATGGGTAGGTGGTGAAACTGGCAAACACGTAGGCTTCAGGAGCCTATGACCGCAAGGTCTTGAGGGTTCAAGTCCCTCTCTACCCACCAATTAAATTATCAACTAAATCGCCTTCTCAAAAAGGCACAAAATAATCTATGGATCCAATACAAAAACCGACTGTGGATACGCCTATCCAAAAACCGGTAAGTACACCCCATCCTTCATCTGCCAACAGGCGGACTACGACGGGTCAAGCTAGGCGAACACCTCGACGTACAAATTCATGGATCGGACGCAAAACCGCTCCTGATCAAGTACAAAAAGAAGAACAAACAGGGCTTCGTGTAATTCCTTTTGGCGGCCTCGAAGAAGTCGGGCGCAACATGATGGCGCTCGAATATGGCGACGACATTCTCGTAGTCGATATGGGGTTTGGTTTCCCCGACGAAGACATGCCGGGAATTGATTATACAATTCCCAATTTTCACTATCTTAAAGAAAATAAAAAAAGAATCGTTGGTGTTGTTATTACGCATGGTCACTATGATCACATTGGTGCGATTCCCTACATCATTCACGAAATAGGAAATCCAACAATTTATGCAACTCCTCTTTCAAGAGGTATTATCTTGAAACGCCAAGACGATTTTCCAAATCAACCAAAATTAGATATAGAAACTATCTACAAAGACAAAGAAGAGACGATAGAACTTGGATGTTTCAAAATTACCCCCTTTCATGTTAATCACAACATTCCCGATTCTGTTGGACTTGCGATCCAGACACCGCTTGGAATGGTCGTCCACACCTGTGATTTTAAATTTGATTTCTCCCCCATCGCAGATGAACCGGCCGATATCGCACGCATTGTAAAACTCACATCAGATGGCGTCTTTCTTCTTCTCTCAGATTCTACGGGATCGGAAAAACCAGGCCACGCACCTTCTGAAAAAACTATTTTTGAGAATCTAGAGGTCCTCTTCGAAAAAGCTCAGGGAAGAATTATCGCGGCAACCTTTTCGTCGCTTATCGAGCGCGTACAACAAATTATTCTTCTTGCAGAAAAATTTAATCGCAAGCTTGTCGTCGAAGGATATGGCATGAAAAATAACGTTGAGATATGTCGATCTCTTGGCTATCTTAAACTACAGAAAGGAACTATTATTTCTCCCGAGGAAGCTCTCATGCTCCCGCCAGAACGTCTTGTGATTATGTGCACTGGGGCACAAGGGGAGGACCGCGCAGCACTCATGCGCATAACAAACCAAGAACATCGCTACTTTAAAGTTGAAAAAGGAGATACGATTATTTTCTCCTCTTCGGTTATTCCCGGCAACGAACGTTCCGTACAATATCTTGTCGACTCCCTTACCCGCCAGGGTGCAAAAGTATACAACTATAAGATGATGGATATCCACGTAAGCGGTCACGCCTACCAGGAAGATCTTAAGCTTCTTCTTAATCTTTTGAAACCAAAGTTTCTCATGCCTATCCATGGACAATTCTCCATGCTTAGAGCACACGAGGAGCTCGCAACATCGGTCGGTGTAAAACCAGAAAATATTATTCTTGCCTCAAATGGACAGGTGGTAGAGTTCAAAGAAGATGGTGCAAAAGTTGTAGCGGAAGTCCCCGCGAACTACATCATGGTTGACGGACTTGGTATTGGCGATGTAAGTGAAGTTGTACTCCGCGACCGAGACCTTCTCTCCAAAGATGGCATGTTTGTCATTGTCGCAGCTGTTGATACAAAGACAGGGAAACTAAAAGGATACCCCAATATTATCTCGAGAGGCTTCATCTATCTTAAGGAGTCAAAAGAACTTCTCGATGAAACACGCAACCTCATTAGAAAAATTATAGAACGCACCGCAACGCCGGATCATGCAACCAATATGACCTATGTGAAAGACAATTTAAGAGAACAGGTCGGCGCCTTCTTGTGGAAGAAAATAAAACGCCGACCTATGGTATTGCCCGTGATCATCGAGGTATAATCATCATAACCATGAATAAAATTATTGTTTCGGGAATTCAGCCATCAGGTGATCTTCATATAGGAAATTACCTCGGCGCCATCAAAAATCTCATTAACCTTCAAAACGAAGAAGATAATAATCTTTTTCTGTTTATTGCCGATTATCACTCGCTTTCAGGGAATCCTGTCTCATCCGACACTAAACACACCCAAATCGAGCAACTTATCATCGATCTTATAAGTCTCGGTATCGATCCAGAAAAAACAACGCTCTTTATTCAATCACACGTGCCAGAAGTTACTGAACTTGCGTGGATTTTAAATACGTTAACACCGATGGGCGAGCTCGAACGCATGACACAGTTCAAGGATAAATCAACACGCCAAAATGAGAATATCAATGTGGGACTTTTTGATTACCCGGTTCTCCAAGCGGCAGACATACTTATCTACAATGCCGACAGCGTCCCAGTAGGAGAAGATCAGCTCCAGCACCTTGAACTCACGCGCACCTTGGCTCGTAAATTTAATAGTCGTTATGGAGAACTCTTCAAAGAACCGCAAGCGCTCCTATCACCCACCCCACGCGTCATGAGTCTTACTGATCCACTTCATAAGATGTCTAAAAGCCGTGGAGCTAATAGCTATGTGGGAATATTCGACGAACCATCTGTTATCGAAGAAAAAATAAAATCTGCTGTCTCTGCAGATAATTCTCTCTTTGAAAAAATAACTATCTTATCCCCTGAGCTCGTCGAAGGGTTACATATTAGTCCATCTCAAACAGGAAAAGAAAACCCCGAAATACAAACTCTCACGGCAGGTGTAAAAAACCTTCTTACTCTCTATCACGAATTTGCACCAAAAGAATTTAATACATTGTTAGTTCCTGAGCCCGTCGAAGGATATTCCATTAATCCGCAATCTCTCCGTTATGCTGATATAAAAATACGTCTTGCAGAATCTATTGTAGAACATTTCAAAGCCGCTCGAGAAAAAAGACAAGAGATTACAGAAAACTCATCCAAATTTTTTGAAACAATAAAGGAAAATGGAAAACAAGCCCGAAAAATAGCCCAAAAGACTCTCCTCAAGGTCAAACAAAAAATAGGACTACTCTAAACATTTACATCTCTTATAAAATTTCCTGCCCCTGCCCAGAAGCTTCTTTTTGTACATATTCAAACAAATCACGCATTTTTTATTTAAATTCTTCATACTGTTCCTCTAGTCTCCTCAGTTCGCTCCTTCTTTTTTCAAGTGCCCCATCCATAGACTGGATAAGTTTTTCTCCTGAACCCTCTAAAATAAGGGCTAAAGGCAATTTTTAGGTGCTAAAAGTGGTAATATACCGTTATATTATCAAGCTAAATCAGTATATTTTTCATATGAGTTTAAAAAAACAGACGCAAATGCATTAAATGTGGTATTCACGGAGTTAAAAAAGACGGTAAACAGAGCGGCAGACAAAGGTATACATGTCCGTCATGCGGACATCGTTTTCAATACAAAAAACGGGAGGATATTTTGAAACAAAAACTATGGCATGAATACACTCATGGCAAACAAAATTCCCAGTGTACCACTAAAATCTCCTGTATAGTGATAACCGACTTGCCCAACATCTGCACCAGGAATATACACCACCTCCTTACCCATCACTGAGTTGCTACCCACGTCCAATCTACCAACTAAATCTTTTAGAGGAGAAGGAAATTTTACCTTCTTTCCATGCTGTCTAAACATTGCTTCGAGCTTTCTCCTATTTTCGTCAACTACTCTCTCACACCTCGTCTCTTCCACTGTTGGTCCTTTTAGATAAGGGTGTCTTCCCATTGCGGCTACTTGAAGCTTACTCTCGGCTCTAAAATACTTATCGTACATGTCTCTAAATTCTCTTCTTATTTGCTCTAAAAAAGCATTAACTTCATATTTTTTTGAAGGATAAGAACCATTCTCTAATTTCTCTTTCATAAAATTAAATTATTTTAATAATACATATCTAATATACCCCCCCCCTCACGCGCATGTCAAATCAAACTATGGAAGTTCGACTTCCATAGTAAATACTCCCTCTCAATAAATAAAGATGGCGCTTTGGCCATCTTTAAAAAATTAATTTTCTGAATTTGTGGTATGTCCAGCCACACCACGACCTTCGCTAAATGCGATAAGATACTGCGCGAGACGCGACATTTCATCCATAGCATCTTGTTCTGGCAAACGTGCAACATTCTTAAGTGTTATAAAAAGACCAGCGAGAATGTATTTCATTTGCTCCCTTACTACTTTAGGTGGATCAGGCCACAACCACATCTCAATCTTCTGTTTATCCTCATCAACATGTCGAATATGCATTATTCAACACCACCTTTTACGTTACAATAACTTCTTAAGCTTTAGCACAATTTTTCCATCCACGTCAAGCTCCTTCTCGGCATCACACACGGCAACATCGCTATGCACAATATTTTTTATACTTACCTCTTTTTTAATAAGGCTACCGTACTGTTCAAGAATACGTTTTATTGTGCCTTCTCCTATCACAAAAAGCTCTGCCTGTTCTCCTACATTAAGCCCAGCATCGGCTCTCAACTCCTGCAAAGAACGCATTAAATCCCGCACAACGCCTTCTTCCTTAAGTTCATCGGTGATAACCGTGTCCAACGCAATCGCAAGATCCGTCTCGTTTATTATTGCGTCGTGAGAGAGCACCTTCACGCGACGTGCCTTTTTTACATTCACCTCATCCATCACCATATCAAACATCTCCTTATTTATAAGTAGATCGTATTTGATCTCTAAAGACGCAAGCGGTTGCCGTACCTTAAGGCCTTTCTCGGCTCTCAAACGTAGCCCCAATGCACAAACGCGTCGAACCAACTCCATCTGCTCGAGTAATTCTTTCTGATCTTTTATTTTAAATTTCTCATTTTGTTTAGGCCAATCTTCTAAATGGACGCTCTCTTTTAAAGACGTATCTCTTTTTCGTAATTCCTGATAAAGTGCTTCAGCAAAAAATGGAGCAAAGGGGGCCACAAGCACCACAAGCGTCTTTAGGGTCTCGCGGAAAACAGTGCTTGCTATTTCTAGTTCCTTTTGGGACTCTGGACGCTGAAACCTCCTTCTCGAGCGCCGCAACCACCATCTCGAAAAATCCTCGACTACAAATTGCTCGACCTCACGTGCCGCATCAACAATCTCAAACAAATCTAATGCTTTGGTAGTCTTTTTAACCACCTGGTCAAGTCGCGTCAAAAACCATTTATCTAAGAAACTTTCAGGAAAATTGTTTTGGGTTTTGAGTTTTTGGTTTTGGATTTTAGCACCGTATGTCTCATAGAATTGATACACGTTCCAGAAAGTGATGAAAAACTTACGCATCGACTTCTCAAGATCGAGAAGTGAAAACTTCTTAGATTCATAGGGATGATTAAGTGTGTAAAAATACCATCGCGTAGCATCAGCACCATACTTGTTCATAACATCCCATGGGTTTACTACATTGCCACGCGATTTTGACATCTTCTTTCCCTGTTCATCAAGTACGAGTCCGTGCACCAACACATTTTTATAACTCGGCTCAAGTTTTAAAAGCGTAGAAATAGCGAGTAGTGTATAAAACCATCCACGAGTCTGATCCACCCCTTCGGCAATATAATCCGCTGGGTATTGGTCAATACAGCTAAGTAAATTTTTCTTACTTTCTGGACAATCGGACAATAGTCCCGATTGCGCAAATGGCATTGCCCCTGAATCAAACCATACATCCATCACCTCTTTGACACGAGCCATCTTTCCTTTACATTTCTGACACCTTAAATACACCTGATCAATAAAAGGTTTGTGAATATCAACATTATACTTTCTATCGTAGGGGTAATTATTTACTTCTAGTTTTTTATACTCCCCTGTTTGAGGATACGCCGATACGAGAGTTTCCTCTGGAGTGCTCCCCTCGCATGTATTCTGTAACATCCAAAGAGGATCTCCATGACTTATAAGAAGTATATGCTTCCCCACATGCTTTTTGTTTATCTCGAGCACCACATTCATCATTCTTTGCGCAACCTCCTCGAGACTTTCACCCCCCGGAGATGGTTTTACAAATCTCTCTGCGGAATCAGAATGAAACGCCCGATAATCGTCTATGGATTTTCCGTCAAAAATACCAGCCCGAATCTCCACCAAACGTTCATCAAAAAAAATAGGTGCTTTTACATACTTTCGTACAATCTCCGCGGTTTCTTTAGTACGTTCGGAAGGGGAACAATATATCACATCAATCTTTTCTTTTTGCAATTTTTTTCCTAATGCATGAATTTGATTTTTTCCTTTTTCGGTGAGGCGTGATGCGTCAAGAAACGCTCCCCCAGCCATAAGACCGTCAACATTGTGAGACGCCTCACCATGACGCATAACGTACCACTCATTATCAAAATACGCGCAATCATTTAACTCCTTAAGAGAACCAATAAACTTATTATGATGACACTTTTCACACTCCCAAATAGGCAAAGGCGTCCCCCAGTAACGTTCGCGCGCAATCGCCCAATCTTTGAGCTCACGCAACCACCCACCAAATCTACCATCCTGCACGTGTGAAGGTATCCAGTTAATTTGACCGTTATTTTTTATCATCTCCTTCTTTATCTTACTCATGCGTACAAACCACGACTCCCGAGCTATATAGAGAAGGGGCGTATCACAACGCCAACAAAAAGGATATTCGTGCTCAATAACTCCCAATGTATCGTCCACCACGAGCCCTCTATCTCTCAATTGTTCAAAAATAATTCGATCAGCATCTTTCGCAAACAAACCTTCTCCCGGCTCTCCTCTTTTCATGGCGCCACTATCGTCCAAAGTAAGGAGTATGAAAAGATCCTGTTTTTTTGCCACTCTCATATCCTCTTCTCCAAACGCTGGAGCAATATGCACCAACCCCGTCCCCTCTTCAGCGGAAACAAAATCAGCAGACACTATCTTGTAGGCATTTTTTATCTCTTTGTGCGCATAGAGCGGAACATATTTTTTCCCAACAAATGATGTCCCCTTCGCACTTTTTACTATTTTTATCTCTCCATCTTTTACTTTTTGTTCAAGTCTCTCTGGTAGCTTCACTGCCCAAAGATATTCTGTCTCCGATTCATAGCACGTATAAAGCAGGTCGGGATGTACCGCTATTGCGACATTTGCCGGCAACGTCCATGGTGTCGTTGTCCACACCAATACATACTCTTTCTTTTTTGAGTTCTCTTTCTTTAATTCAAATTTTACATACAAAGAAGGATCTCGCGTAAGACGATAAGCTCCCGGCTGACCAAGCTCATGAGAGGAGAGCACTGTCCCACATCGCACACAATAGGGCGACACACGAAAATCCTTTTCAAGCGGATAGTTCTTATTAATAGCAGAAAGTACCCACCATAGATTTTGAATGTAACGATTGTCATAAGTAACATAGGGATCTTTCATATCAAGCCAAAATCCCATGCGTTCCGTAAATCGCTCCCATTCGTCCTTATACTGCCACACCGACTCCCTCGCCTTAGCATTAAACTCAGCAACACCATACGCCTCGATCTCTTTCTTATTTTTAAGCCCAAGCATCTTTTCAACGCCAAGCTCAACAGGGAGTCCGTGCGTATCCCAACCAGCCTTTCTAGCCACCAACTTCCCCCGCATTGTCTGATAACGACAAATAACATCCTTGCAGGCGCGTGCCAAAAAATGATGAATACCAGGCCTTCCGTTTGCAGTAGGTGGCCCTTCAAAAAAAACAAAAGCCTTATGCTTTGCACGGTTTTTAACACTTTTTTCGAATATGCCGTGCTCCTTCCAAAAAGCAAGCATCGACTCCTCCAGTTTTGATAGATTAAAAGGTTCCATAGTATCCTCTATTGTAGCCAGAAAACACCGATAAAATCAATCCAAGAGAAAAACCCTATGGAGTATATGATGGAGAAGTACTTGGTGTAAAAGGTTTGTCGCCAGGGAGTAAAAGAAAACCAGAACCTCCTTTATAAATTCTCTCACCATCTTCAGCACGAATTGAAAAAACAACCACCTCGTTTTCATCTTGATCAAAAAAAACTTGATACCCCGTAAAATAATCGTCAGCAGAATCCCAATAATGCCCACCTGACGCAACATCTGGATCAAGTGGCATTCGATCAAGATATTTTGGTATAAGGCAGCTCAGATCAAAATTAGGTAACCCACCAAAGTTAGAATTTGCAATATTGCTCTCCTCTGTGGGAAGACTCAACCCAACACAGCTTTGTGCACCAACCCCACCAAACACACCATCACCATCGATAATATTTCGATTAATTGCACCCCAAATTGTATTTACGTCTATGCGCCGTTTCTCATTTCTTGCTTGAGCGGTTGTATTATCCCCCTGAGATATTTTTGGAACCAAGACACTTTCTTCTTTTTCTTTTTTAAATGTTGTTCCTGAAACCTTGGGAATAATAGGGGGGTGTGGCAAAACTTCTATTTTTTCTGTACTTGTTCCTTGTCTAAATCTAATAAATTCCAGGAATTCTCGTGCTTCCGGTTTAGCTTCTTGCAATTCCTTCAACATCTTATCCTCCTGCAATGCATACAATACCCAAGACTGATTAAGCATCGAAGAAAACGCTTGTCGTACTTCAATCTGTTTTGGTTGTTTTGCAATATCATTAGGAATTTCTATATACGTATTCTTAGTAAGTGTTGCCTCGTTTATACGACGATTGATAGAAACAATTTTAATAACACCTTCTACTCCAAGGATACGTGTCGAAGTTGCCGTATGTTCCACATCAAATGTAGTACCCCTCACAGATGCGATCGCATTTGATGTTTTAACCTCCCAAAGTGATTCCGGGGTAATGAGGGACACCACCCTTGACCACACGCGCCCAACTATCAATTCAAGACTTACGGCAAGAATGTTCTTATCCTTCCTAAAAAGAGCCGAGTGAACAATAACGCTCGTCTCCGAATCCAAACGAGCAACGGAACCATCAGGAAAATAAAGATTCGCGGTACCTCCTTTTCTAACCTCAACGGTCACCCCCTCTTTTAATTCATCGCCAGTGCGAAGTATGCGTGGTTCCGTTCCTTCTTCTTTAGCCACCACCTCTGGCGTCACTACCTCAACCCAAAACGCCTTTCCATTTTCCTGTGGTGATGGCTTCTGCTTCCACAAAGACAACGGATCCAAGAAAAACAAAACAAGACCGCCCAAAACCAACACAAGGATCATTACTACGATAAAAACATTTCGATGCAAAAACATACCTTATTTTAGAACATACAATGAAAAAGCACCACAAATAGCAAAACCACACAAAAGCATCGTAATGAGCTTGGTGAATAATGTATTTTTTCTTTACTTTCTACCCATATTCCGCAGGAACATGAGTTATTATTCACCAAGCTTTAATATCCCAATCTCGCTACCACCCTGCTATGCTATGGCATAGCAGGGTGGTAGGATAGAAGCATATCATTAAAAATCGACAACAAATATTTAATCCATGCGCAAACAGACACATCAAAATGATTCACCCTATAAATTTCCTATTCGCGTACCCCATACAAGTGATTTTTCTTCACCAATCCTGTGGGAACAAACTGCTTGGGAGATATTTGTCACCCATATTTCCACCATTAAAAATGCTCGAGAATTAAAGTCGACACTTAACATGTGTATTACCCCACACGAACGTTCCATAATTCTTCGTCGAGTGGCAACAATAAATCGCATCCTTGAAGGAAAAAGTTACCGTGAAATAGCAAGAGGATTGTGGTGCACACAACAAACAATAAGCACCCTCAGAAAGGCCTTATCAGAAACAAATTACCGCAGTTATTATGAACGCGGTAAAACAGAACGAAAAAAGAAAGTATATTCAATAGTACAGACTTCATCGAAGAAAAGGAAACCTATGCGCATAAAACGTACAAAATATGGAAAAATTAGTATAAATGCGTAGCCCTCCCCACACATGCTATGCGATAGCATAGCACCCTCGTTTTAATTTAACTCCTTATTTTTGATTCTTCTAAAAAGAAGACTTGCTGAGGCGGAATACAAACGTGTTGACCGGATTCCACTCATTGTCAGGCCCAGCCCAGTCGATGTTCAACCACAGACCACCGACATAATGCTCCAGCTCGAAGACGCTCGGATCGCCGTCGGAAGCGGAAATCTGCTTCATAGCAAGGCGATACCATTCATAGATAGGCTGGTTGGTATC
>CAYIOQ010000003.1:0-20804 GCA_964365055.1 uncultured Candidatus Saccharibacteria bacterium
CCACCCGTAGAGGGGTGGTGTTTGTTTTATTTTTATTGTGGGGCTTGGTTAATGTACGAACTGGGTATCACAGGCTGCAAGGCAGGATGGGAGCCCAAGGATTTCGCAAGCCTTGCTCATAGCGAAGAGAAGTGCCGTCAGGTACTCTCGTTCCTGCGAGGAGGAAGCGAAATCAAGGAGACCGAGAACATTATCGACATGGACGCTAATCCCTACCTCCCGAACGGCTGGAACGTGGAAGAGCACAGACGGGGTGGACTCCTGAAGTGGGATCCCACGAAAGTAAAGTTCCGCCTTTCGAAGAACCAGCAGGGCGACAAGCGTATCGTGGGCAACGAGCTTCGCAAGGAGCTCGTGAAACAGCCTGTCCTGAACGTCAATATGCTCGACTATCTCTACGCCAAGCAGGAGCTCATCCCAGAAGAGTGGAAACGGAACCAGGATGGCAGCATTCGCTACACCTTCTTCTGGGGAACGATCTACCGCAACTCCGACGGCAGCTTGTTTGTGCGATGTCTGTGCTTCATCGACGGTCAGTGGTTCTGGGTCTGCCGCTGGCTCGGCCACGACTGGGGTAGCCACGACCCTGCGGCGGTTTCCGCAAGTTAGAGTCCTTAGTCCTTAGAACATCGTCAAAAAATAAAGCAGGGAGTGTAAGAGCTCCCGACCTCGTATGAAAGTACGAGGCTTTTTCTTTTGTGTTTTTAGGGAGTGCTATGCGATCGCATAGCACTTTCAGAAGTTGCTTTTGCGTGAAAAAAATTGCGAAAAAAAGAGAAACAGGATATAACCAACGTATGTAAGGAGGGTTCCTTTATTCCTAAAGGCTAATAGCTAGAAGCTGGTATACTACATTATGATATCTCGTATTGGTATTGATTTGGGCACCACAAACACGCTTGTGTTTGTTCCGAAGAAGGGCATTGTTATCAATGAACCCTCTATCGTGGCGATTAATCTAAAAACGCGCGCGGTATTGGCCGTGGGCAAGGAGGCAAAAGATATGCTTGGAAGGACACCAGATGATATTGGCGCATATAAACCTCTCAAGGATGGTGTGATCGCCGATTATTATATTACGAGATCAATGTTGAAATATTTTATTAACAAGGCGACCGGTTTTACATTTTTTAAACCAGAGGTCGTTATCTCTGTTCCTGCTGGGATCACCTCTACAGAGAGAAGGGCGGTAATTAATGCCGCTGAGGAGGCAGGCGCAAAAACAGCGTATGTGGTGAAGGAGCCAATTCTCGCCGCGCTTGGAGCCGGGATACCCATCAATTCTGCATCGGGTAATATGATTGTAAATATTGGAGGAGGTACTACAGAGGTTGCCGTAATTTCTTTGGGAGGTATTGTTGCCTCATCTTCGCTACGCATTGCAGGAAACAAATTTGATCAGGCGATTGCGGATTATGTAAAGAAAAAATATCTTCTTGCTATCGGGGAGCAGACAGCCGAGAGGATTAAAATGGAGGTCGGTTCCGCAATGCCAATAAAAACAAAGTTAGAAATGGAGGTAAGGGGGAGAGATTTAGTGAACGGATTCCCTCAGGTTATTACGATTCATTCTAACGAAGTTGCTTCAGCAATATCCGATTTACTTCTTGAGATGATACATACTATCAAAGAAGTGTTTAACGAGACACCTCCAGAACTCGCGGCTGATGTTATGGATAAAGGTATTATTGTAAGTGGCGGCGGCGCTTTGCTTCGAAATGTTGATGAATATATTAAACGTATGACGGGGGTATCTGCATTTTGTGTTGAGAATAGTCTCTTCTCTGTAGCTAATGGCGCTGGGATTGTCATTAATCATTTAGACACCTATAGGAGAGCTCTTGTAACAAAACGTTTTAAATAATGGAGTTTACTTTTGTTGGTAATACATACGTGCGCAATGCGCTTACTGAGTATTTTGAACCTTCTGGGGTACGAAGTTGTATTTTATACGGACCAAAAGGGGTTGGTAAGTTTACCTTTTTGCGTGAGTTGGTACGTATACAAGGAAATCGATGTTTTGTTTTAGAGAACGGTATTACTATTCAGATGATACGTGAGATAAAGCACCTTGCCTCTTTGAATCAACAAGAAAAAATAGTATGCATTCTTGACCACGTCGATGCCTTAAATGAAGATGCACAATCAGCATTTTTAAAGACGCTTGAGGAGGCGCCTCATATAGTGTTTTGTGTTATTACGAGTAATCTCGACGCTCTTTTGCCTACCATACAATCAAGAATTCCCGCCTTTTATTTTTCTCCTTGTAGCAAAGAAGAGCTGAAGACATTTGTTGATACATTAGGGCTTCGTGAAGAGGATGAGAAGAACCTAATAACAAAGTATGGCGTGGGGAGACCTGGTGCCGTGAAAGGGTTGCTGGAAAGTATTCAAAAACTAAAAGAGCTAGATCGTAGTCTTTCTTTTTTATCAGAGCCTAATATGTATAGGAGGCTTGGTCGTTTTCACGAGTTTAGTATGTCGTTTTTTGAGGAGAATCCCGAACGATTTATTGATGCATGTATCCTGAGCACGCCTCTAAAGGATGTACAACGAGTTAAGGATTTACTAGAGCTCAAGCGATTGCTCGATTCAAACGTGAATCCAATTTTTCAATTTGAACATTATATCGCAACACACTAATGGATAGGGCGGCATCTATCATCTTTTTTATTATTATCGTTGGTGATGAGAAAAATTTGAATAACTGAAAGGGAACATATACAATGAAATGAGAATTTAGTATGTTAGGTGTTAGGGCGTTAGGAAACCGTCCTAACAAACTAACCCCCAAAAACCTAATTGCTAATAAGTATATTATGGATTATATAAAACAATTTGAGAGCGGGCTTAAAAAATTGGTTGAAGAATTTGTTCATGAAGTTCGATCGATTAGGGTGGGACAGGCGTCGCCTGCACTCGTGGAGGATGTAAAAGTATTTTGTTATGATGGTCAAGCGATGCAACTTAAGCAGGTTGCGGCTATAGCAGTCTCCTCGTCAAGAGAGCTTCTCGTCCAGCCTTGGGATAAAAGTCTTATTCCAAATATTACAAAAGCACTTGCGGATTTGCCGGGAGGTATCCAAGCAACGCCAGACAAAGACGTGGTTCGTCTTACGCTTCCTATGCTTACCGAAGATCGTAGAAAGGAGTTCATTAAACTTGTGCACCAGAGCGCTGAGGGAATACGAATAAGAATGAGAAAAGAACGAGACGAGATTAATAAGAAAATTGACACGATTGCGGCAGAAGATGAACGCTTTCGAACAAAGGATCGTGTTGATGAGGTAATGAAGAGCATACAAAAAGATATCGATGGGCTTTCGGATCAAAAGGAAAAAGAACTTCTTTCGTTTTAAACGCAAATGATTATATTTATTTCTGTTTTAATTTTAGGGTTTTTGGTAGTTATCCACGAGCTGGGGCATTTTTTTGCTGCAAAAAAAGCTGGTGTGTTGGTAGAAGAGTTTGGTGTGGGGTTTCCTCCGCGGCTTTTTTCTTTTAAAAAAGGAGAGACGGTTTATAGTCTCAACGCATTACCACTTGGTGGGTTTGTGAAGATTTATGGCGAAACGGAGGAGTTTAAGGATAATCCAAGAAGTTTTTCGTCGAAGAGTATTGGGGTACGAACGGGGATTGTATTTGCAGGAGTATTTATGAATTTTGTGATAGGAATGTTTCTTCTCATCGTTTCTTATGGCATAGGGTTCCCAAGTCCCGTGTCTAATGAAAATAAGGCATTCATTCAAAACCAATCTCTTGTTATTGCCAGGGTTTTATCGAACTCGCCCGGGATGAATGCAGGGCTGAAGGATGGAGATGTAATAGTATCGCTGAACAATGAAAAGGTGGACTCGTCCGCGTTTAGAGAGTTTGTCGCTCTTCACAAGGGTGATGCGATTACTGTCGCCGTAAAACGTGGTGGCGAGGGAAAAAGTTTTTCTGTACAGACGCGCAAAGAGTATCCACAAAATGAAGGTAGTGTGGGGATTGCTCTTGCAGATCAGGGGATGTTGCGTTATCCATTTCATTTGGCGCTTATTCATGGGGTAAGAGATAGTTTTATAATTGTAGGAAAAATCGTGGATGCTTTTGCTGGTCTCTTGTATGGTGTTTTGCATGGCTCAGTGGACAGAGATTCTGTAAGTGGACCCGTAGGTGTTTTTGTATTAGCAGGACACGCGATTCAAAGTGGTATACAATACGTACTTCCTCTCATTATTCTTATTACGTTTAATTTAGCAGTAATGAATGTGCTTCCTCTTCCTGCACTCGATGGAGGAAGAATTTTCTTTTTTATTCTCGAAAAACTTAAGGGAGGTCCTATATCGAGCAGAGTAGAGAATGCTATTCATGGGACGGGTTTCTTGTTTCTCATTATTCTTATGATATTTTTAACTGTTGGTGATATAAAACGTTTTTTTTAAATACATATGTACGTAAGTAAATTAGCCTTTCGGACTCAAAAAGAAAATCCATCAGATGAGTTTTCGCGAGGAGCACAACTTCTTGTACGCGCTGGTTTTGTAGAAAAAAATTTTTCTGGAGTGTACACCTACCTTCCCTCGGGACTCAAGGTGCTTAGGAATGTGGAAGCGCTTATAAGAAAAGAGATGGATGCGATAGGGGGACAAGAAATGCTCATGCCTTCCCTTACACCGAAGACGGTGTGGGATACATCTGGTCGGTGGGAGGTTCTTGGCGACATCTTGTATAAACTTAAAGATGGGCAAGATAAAACTCTTTCGCTTGCGCCAACTCATGAAGATGTTTTAAGTGCGATTATGGTGCACCATCTTTCTGGAAACGATCGGTTGCCTCTTTATGTGTATCAGATTCAGAATAAGTTTCGTGATGAGCCACGCGCAAAGTCTGGGCTTATTCGTACGCGAGAATTTCTCATGAAGGATCTTTACAGTTTTCATACTTCATTCGACGATTTGAATAGATTTTATGAAATAGTGAAAGAGGCGTACGTGCGTATTTTTAAAGCATGTGGGGTCAAGGCGTATGTAACTCAGGCGTCTGGTGGTGCATTTTCGAAAGAGAATTCTCACGAATTTATGGTAGAGTCTTCTGCTGGAGAGGATCGGGTATTTGTATGTCCTGAATGTGATTTTTCTAAAAATGTAGAAGTTGTGGAGGATGAATCAAAAAAGGAGTGTAATATGTGTCGTAAGGGAATAATGCGAGAAATCAAGGCGATAGAAGTGGGGAATATTTTTAAACTTGGAACAAAATTCTCTGACGCCTTTGGACTATATACTACAAGCAAGGAAGGAAATAAGATGCCTGTCGTGATGGGTTCATATGGAATTGGATTAGGAAGGATTATGGGAACAATCGCGGAGGTTAGCTCTGACGACCGTGGGCTTATTTGGCCTACTATACTTGCGCCGTATCAGATATATCTTGTTCCTCTTGAAAAGTCTGGTGGAGATACAGGTGACGTAACCGAGACGGCGCAACGAGTGTATAAGGGTTTACAAGCGAGCGGTTTCGATATACTATATGATGATCGTGAAAAGTCGGTCGGTGAGAAGTTCGGAGATGCTGATATTCTTGGAATTCCTTTAAGACTTGTTATTTCGGAAAAAACACTTAAAGAGGATTCGGTCGAAGTAAAAGAAAGGAGAACGGGGAAGATTACTATGGCGCCTCTTTCCGAGGTGGTAAATATAGTAAGACGATTTTTGATTTAATTTTTTATAGTTTTAATTCCTAATTATCAATTTCTAATTTCTAATCAATTCGTGATTTTAGAAATTGAAAATTAGTAATTGGGAATTTTTATTTTATGTCTTTATTTCACAATGATCTTGGAATTGATCTTGGCACTGCAAACTCTCTTGTCTATATAAAAGGGAAGGGTATTGTTTTGAATGAACCCTCTGTCGTCGCGATCAATCAAAAAACAGGACATCTTCTTGCTGTGGGAAGAGAGGCAAAGCAAATGGTGGGACGTACGCCAGGCCATATTGTGGCCATACGACCCCTCATTAATGGAGTTATTTCTGATTTTGAAATTACTCAAGAAATGTTGCGGTATTTTTTGAAAAAATCTCAGGGGAAAATAGGGGGACTTTTTAACAAACGAAATCGTGTTGTGATTGGGGTGCCATGTGAACTTACGGAGGTAGAGCGGAAGGCTGTCGAAGATGCGAGTCGGAATGCTGGGGCAAAAGAGGTGTATCTTGTTGAGGAGCCTCTCGCTGCGGCTATTGGTATGAGGCTACCTATTCATGAGCCAGTAGGGAATGTGGTTATTGATATCGGGGGCGGTACCTCTGATATAGCCGTAATTTCCTTGGGTGGAATTGTGCATTCGGTAAGTCTTAAGGTTGCAGGGGACCGTTTTAATGAAGATATTACTCGTTTTGTGAAGGATAAGTGCAAGCTCTTGATCGGAGAGCCTACGGCCGAGGAGATAAAAATGACTATTGGTTCGGCGTATGACACACCAGAGGTAGAAGAGCAAGAGATGACGATACAAGGAAAAGATATGACCTCGGGGCTTCCTAGGGTTAGCGCTGTTGGGACACGTGAGGTGCGAATGGCGCTTCAAAAATCTCTTGAGCTTTTAGTGTCTGCCACAAAAAGTACTATTGAAAAAAGCCCTCCAGAACTTGTTGGCGATCTTATGGAGCGTGGTATTTATTTAAGCGGAGGGGGAAGTCTCTTGCGTGGCATCGATGTGCTTATGGCGCGTGAAATAGGGGTGCCTGTTCATATTACTGATGACCCGCTTACTACTGTTGTCCGTGGAACCGGTATTATTATTGAAAATCTTGATACGTTACGCCCTATCCTCTTGAATGAAAAAATTCCTAGGTCAGCAATAGGATAAGGATGTAACACGCATGAAGCCAATTTTAATAAATATAATAGGCGCGTTCTTTTTGCTCGCGTTTGTTGTGTATTTTATTCCGTTTTCGTCAGGTATTTTTCAATTAGTTTCTCGTATACCCCTTCAGGCTTATTTTTATCTTGTGTTGCATCCAAGGGAGGTGCTTTCGTTATATGAAAAGAAGGAAGAAGCAAGTTATAGTCAAGAGGAAAGAGAACATCTCATCACTTCTCTTACTGAAGAGAACTCTGCTCTTAAATCGGCTCTTGAGTATAAAAAAAACGTTAAGAAGAAATTGATTGTTGCGGAGGTGGTGGGGTATGCCACAGATCCTTTTTTGAAAACGGTAATAATTGATCGTGGAAATGAGGTTGGAATAAAGGAGGGTATGCCCGCTGTGGATGAACATGGTTTACTGTTAGGAAGGGTGGATCGTGTATTTGACGGGAGAAGTTTTATAAAACAGATACAAAGTCCTGATGTTGAATTCTTGGTGCACTTTGAGGGTAAGGATGTAAAAAGCGATTTTGTTGCTCGCGGTATGATTAATTATGTAATGGGCACAAAAATACAAAAGGGTGAATATGGAGATCGCGTCCCTGTTATAACTTCTGGTCTTGATGGAAAATTTCCGCGAGGGTTGCTCGTTGGTGAAGCGCGTACGTTTACTTTGAGCAAGGACAAGACATTTATTGAATCAATTATTAAAACAGCTCATGGATCGAGAAGTCAGATTTTTATCGTCACAGAAACCACATACTAATAGTATCACTGTGTTTGGGGTATTTCTTTGCGCAGTGCTTTTAAGTTTGCTTTCTTTGTATTTCGAGACCAATGTGCGAGTAGATTTATTTTTCTTATTTTTTGTACAATATTGGCTTGTGGGTGTGGGGGGTATTATCTTTTCTCTTGCACTATTTCTCGCACAACTTCCATTTACGCAGTACGTTGGCATATTTGGAATAAGTTACTTAGTATTTGTGCTTATAACAAGCCTCGCGGTGTATAGTATGCGTCATAATTTTTGGGTGGCAGCTCTTATGTTTTTTTTGGGAGAGACTTTATTTTTTGTATCGTATGGTGTCGGAATAGGGCTTTCTTTCGAACATAGATTTCTTATTATTAAAAATATTATTATTCACGCTTTACTTTTTATTCCTTTGGCATTTTTAGGTTCTCGATACACGTTATATGAAGAACGATAAAAACACATACAGAGAGGATTTCGACGTAGAGAATATTTTTTTAGTAAGTGATAAGGATTTTGTTGACGATCGTGTTGAGATTCCATTTGCTCAATACCCCACCACCTCAGCCCTCGTTGTTGCAGTACTTACTTTGGGTTTATTTGTTATGCAGACAACATATCTTAACGTCGTGAGGGGGGGTGCGTTTGAGGAGATTTCTTTAGGCAACTCAGAAAACATTGAATATATCGATGCGCCGAGAGGCATTATAAAAGACCGTTTTGGAGAGGAGGTCGTTGGTAACACAACAGGGTTTGATCTTGTTATTTATGGGAATAAACTTCCTACAGCCAATAAGGAGTTCGAAGATGTTGCTAAAAAGACGTCAGAACTTACTGGCCTGACCAAAGATAGGGTATACGTGTTTATGAAGGACACACAAACAAAGAGGCTCAGGGAGGCCGTTTTGATTCATAACATGGATGCTCAGAAGGCTCTTGTTTTTCAATCAATTACTTTGCCTGGAATACGCGCAAGAGAGCGATATGTCAGGGACTATCTTTATCCAGAGGCTTTTGCCTCGATAACGGGGTACGTGGGGTTGGCCAACGAGGACGATATTAAAAAATGGAAGAATATACAAAACAACGATTATGTGGGTAGGGCGGGCGTGGAACAATATTATGAAATGATGTTGCGTGGGGAACGGGGAAAAAGGATCATGAAACGCGATGGGCGAGTGAGTGAGGGTGTTGTTTTTTTGGAACCGAAACAGGGAAGCGACATAACACTTACTATTGATGGTGAGTTGCAGAAATACATGTATGAACGACTTGTGGAGGCACGACATACGTTACGCACTGATGGTGCTGTTGGGATGGTGATGGATGTACGTAATGGAGAAATGTTGAGTCTTGTAAGTCTCCCTGGATATAATCCATCGTGGTTTCTCGATTCGGCATACAAGGACAAGATAAAAGAAGTTTTTAATGACAAGCTTCACCCTCTTTTTAATCGTGCTATTTCAGGAACGTATTCTCCCGCTTCCACAATAAAGCCTCTTGTGGGGTTTGCCGCGTTGCGCGAAGGGGTTATTACACCAACGACCATTGTTGCGGGTCATGAAGGAGTACTTGTTGTACCAAACCTATATCATCCCGATCAACCATCTCTTTTTCGTGATTGGAAAATTCATGGTGATCTGGATGTGCGTAATGCAATCGCTGAATCGGGGAATATTTTTTTCTATGCAGTGGGGGGTGGGGCATATGGCATTAAGGGCCTCGGTGCCACAAAGATGAAACAATACTGGGAGTTATTTCATTTGGGTGAAAAAACGGGAATTGATTTGCCGGAAGAAACACGAGGCTTTCTTCCTTCACCAGAATGGAAGGAAGAATCTAAGAAAGGAGTATGGAGGGTGGGAGATACTTATAATATAAGCATTGGGCAAGGCGATCTTCTCTTGACGCCGATACAAATCATGCGTTATATTTCTGCTATTGCAAATAAGGGGTTGATGGCACAACCTCACATCGTTAAAAATTCCATACGAGAAATGTTGGTTCCCCTAGAGACGAAACAAAACGAAGACGAAAGGTGGTTTAACATTATTCAGAGTGGAATGAAGGCGACAGTTGAGTCTCCTCGCGGTACGGCACATCTTCTCTCCGACATTCCCATATCGATTGCGGCAAAGACAGGAAGTAGTCAAATAAATTGGAATACAAAGACGAATGCCTTGTTTGTCGGATTTACTCCAGTAGAGAAGCCAGAGATTGCAATTATTATTCTTATAGAAAACGCGCAATCTTCCTTGTTAAATGCTGTTCCTGTGGCAAAGGATGTGCTATCTTGGTATAATAGTAATCGTGGTCTTGCGGGACAGAAGAAATAAAGTAATATATAAGGGTATGAAGAATTATTACATTACAAAAGAGCGTCTTGGCGAAGTAAAACTTGAGCTTGAGAATTTAAAAAAAGTAAAACGCCTTGAAATTGCTGAGCGTCTTGAACGCGCCAAAGAAATGGGGGATCTTTCTGAGAATGCGGAATATTCGGAGGCACGCGATGCACACACAAAACTTGAAACACAGATTGCTGAGTTTGATGATCTCATTAAAAACGCAGTGCTTATCAAAAGACACCAGGCACAAAAAGTGGAGTTGGGTTCTTTAGTAACTGCGAGTTATAAAAACGTAACGAAGAAATTCACTATTGTTGGTTCTGATGAGGCCAACCCTTTAAATGGGCTCATTTCGAACGAGTCTCCTATGGGAAAGGCGTTTATGAATAAAAAGGTTGGTGATTTGGTTGAAATTACAACTCCAGGAGGAAAGGTTAAATATACTATTGATACTATAGAGTAAAAACGAATGTTAGACGATATTATTCGCGAACGAAAAGAAAAGCGTGACCATCTTGCTAAGGGTGGTTTTTATCCTTATCCGCCAGATGCGGTTAAGACGCATACTTTGGCAGAAGTTATACAAAATTTTTCACAACTTTCTGAGGATAAAACAGAAGTGTTTCTTGTGGGGAGGGTGGTGGGCATGCGTGATCAAGGGAATCTTGTGTTTCTTGATATCGTGGATGAGGATGCAAAGTTTCAGGCGGTCGTAAAGAGCGATAACTGTACCGACTTTGAATTGTATAAAAAAAATCTTGATATAGGGGACTTTGTGGAATTATCGGGTACGTTGTTTGTGACAAAGCGTGGAGAGAAAAGTATCGAGGTACTCGCAATGCGTATCATTACCAAATCACTGCGTCCTCTTCCTTCTGCTTTTTACGGTATTGAAGATATTGAGACGCGCTTAAGACAGCGTTATCTTGACCTTATGTTGCATCCTGAAGTGCGCACGCTTTTCGTGAAGAAAAGTATTTTTTGGAATACATTTCGTGATACGTTGCGAGCCTCTGGTTTTCTTGAGGTTGAGACACCTGTTTTAGAACCAACCCCTGGCGGTGCAGATGCCGAACCATTCGTCACGCATCATAATGCACTCGATACTGACTTTTATCTTCGCATTTCCCCAGAGCTTTCGCTTAAGCGATTACTTGTTGGTGGTTTTGAAAAAGTTTTTGAGATCGGACGTATTTTTAGGAACGAGGGGATCGATGCCGAACATCTCCAAGACTATACTCAGCTAGAATTTTACTGGGCATATTCAAATTATGAAGAGCTGATGGAATATGTTGAGAAGATGTATAAGAAGGTGATCGAGGCGACTACAGGAAGCCTTGTTACTCACTGGCGAGATCATGAAATACAGTGGGGCGGTGTGTGGCCAAAAATCGAATATTTCAAAATATTTAAAGAAAAAACTGGTCTTGATTTGGATGTTGCAACCGAGGAGGATTTAAAGAAAAAAGCACAGGGCGAGGGAATAAGGTTAGAGGATCACGTTGGGCGAGGGCGTCTCATTGATTTGATTTTTAAAAAACTCATACGCCCACATCTTATTCAACCTATTTTTCTCATTGATCCTCCTGTTGATATTGAACCTCTTGCGAAACGTAGACCAGGTCATCCTCATCAGGTAGAGCGTATGCAGGTGGTTGCCTGTGGTACAGAGCTTGGTAAGGGATTTTCGGAATCCAATGACCCCGTAGATCAACGTCTTCGTTTTGAGGAGCAGATGAAACTTCGTGAGATGGGGGATAAGGAGGCTCAGTATCTTGACGATGATTTTGTTGAGGCGCTTGAGTATGGTATGCCACCGGCCGCTGGTTTTGGTGTCTCCGAACGTCTTTTTGCAATTCTTATGGACAAGCCAGTTCGCGAAACTGTCTTTTTCCCTCTCATGCGAAGGAAAGATTAGTTTTTTAAAAGGCTATATCAATCAGCGTGTCCATCTCGCACATACACCTGCGGGAAGGAGGTTTAGGCTGTCCTTAATAGGAAGACAAAGCTCGTGGCTTTCTGTGGTTCCCCGGCTATTAAATGCTGAGTTAAGTATATTTTTTAAAACTACTGCACTAAAACCACTACCAGCATAAGAGTTGATGAGGAAAAAGAGCGGCTGATCGGAGAGGGTGTGTGTAAGTTCTTGTATAAGAGGGTAGAGCATTTTTTCTATTTTCCATACTTCGCCTTGGGATCCACGGCCGAATGGCGGAGGGTCCATAATGATAGCGTCGTATTTCGTGCCACGCTTAATTTCTCGTTTTACGAATTTTAAAACGTCGTCAACAATGTAGCGCACCGGTTTTCCTTCCAAGTTGTTTAAGGCAACGTTTTGTTTTGCCCATGTTGTCATGCCTTTCGAAGCATCCACGTGACATACTTCAGCTCCTCCCGAGAGACACGCAACCGTAGCGCCTCCTGTATAGGCAAAAAGATTTAATACTTTTACAGGTCTTTTTGAATTTTTAATGAGATCTATCATCCAGTCCCAATTAACGGCTTGTTCGGGAAAAAGACCCATGTGTTTGAAGTCAGTTGGCTTAATAAGCAATTTGAGATTTTTGTAAGACAAGATTCTTTGCGTTGGGGCTGTGTTTTTCCAACTCCAATATCCACCGCCTTCTCCTCGCGCATAGGTGCCATCAGCAGAACTCCATAGTTCTGGTTTTTCTTTGGGCCAAAGGACTTGCGGATCAGGGCGTGCAAGAATAAGGCCGCCCTCTGGGGAGTTCCATAGTTCGAGCTTCTCACCATCTCCGGAATCGAGAAGCACATATTCTTTCCAATCATCAGCAATAAGCATAAATGTATTTATTTTTTAGTGGTATGCCGTAGCATACCACCCAAAAATTAGGCCACTATCTCAGCACATTTATTCATAACACGTAATTAAAAGTATGTACACCTAGTGTTGTGTTTTAAAATCGAAGGTTCCGTGTGGGGCTTTTTTCTTTTTTTGACGATTTGGGTGGTGTAGTAGTATGATAGGAGGGATCGAAAACGGTTTAGAAATTTTCTATTTTATGTTAGATATTAAATTTATTAGGGAACATGTGGAGGAGTTAAAAAATGCCATACGCAACAAGGGTGTTGATTTGGATTTAGAAGAACTTTTAAAAAGTGATAAGGAGCACTCTAAATTATTGCAGGAGATAGAAGCGTTGAAGGCAGAAAAGAACGAGTTGAATGAACACATGAAAGGGATTAAAACTGATGACGAACGAAAGGAAATTATCGAAAAAGGTAAAAAAATAAAAGAAAGCTTGGATGAGCTTGAGCCGCGTTATAAAGAAGTAAATCTTATATTCAAAGGTTTAATGGTAAGGGTTCCTACAATTCCATCGGAAGATACCCCCATTGGAAAAAATGGTGATGATAACGTTGAGGTGTCGAGATGGGGTGAACAGAAGAAATTCGATTTTACTCCAAAGGACTATATACAACTTGGAAAAGATTTAGATCTCGTTGATATGGATAAGGGAGCAAGAGTTGCAGGGTTTAGGGGATACTATTTGAAAAATGAGGGGGTAACTCTTGTGATGGCGATGATGATGTACGCTATCAATAAAATGATAGAGCAGGGGTATAAGCCATTTATTCCACCAACGCTTGTAAATGGGTTTGCTCTCTTTGGAAGTGGATATTTTAAGGGGTTAGAATATAATCCCGAATCAGATGAAATTTATCAAATAGCGTCTTCTGATAAGGAGGCAACAGGAGAGGTGAGTAAAGACAAGAAGTTTTTGGTGGGTACGGCAGAGCCATCGCTTTTGGCCTATTATTCTGATGAGGTTTTGAAGGAGGAGGATCTTCCCATAAGGTCTTTTGGGTTTAGTCAGTGCTATCGAAGCGAAATTGGAAGTTATGGAAAAGATACAAAAGGTATGTATCGCGTCCACGAATTTATGAAGGTTGAGCAGGTCGTTATTTCGAAAGCGGATGTTGAGGAAGCTACAAAACTTCAGGAGGAGATGGTTGGGATAGCGCGAGAGATACATGAAGAGTTGGGGTTGCCTTATAGGGTACTTCAAATTTGTACAGGTGATATGTCCGCTGGTAAATATAGAGCGTTTGACATCGAGGCATGGCTTCCTGGTTCCGAGCGATGGGCAGAGACAGGATCGGCAAGTAATTTTGTGGACTGGCAAGCGAGGAGACTTAACGTAAAATATATTGATAAAAACGGAGAAAAGAAATTCGCTTATCTTTTGAATGACACCGCTCTTCCAAGCGTCCGTCCATTTCTTGCTATTCTTGAAAATTATCAACAGAAAGATGGGTCGGTTTTGGTTCCTGAGGTGTTACAGAAGTACATGGGAGGTAAGAAGGTAATAGCGCGATAAGATGGCAACAGCGCATGATCAACAGGTGAGGACGTGGGTTGAGATAAATAAACAAAATCTCTACCACAACGTCGATCAATTCAAGTCTCTTTTAAAAAAGGGGACTAGATTTGGCGCAGTAATAAAATCTAATGCTTATGGGCATGGGCTTTTTACTATTGCTAAGCTTCTTCAAAATAAAGCAGATTGGTTGCTCGTAGATACCTTTATCGAAGGTTTGCATTTAAGAAAGGAGGGCATTAAGAATCCAATCCTCGTGCTTGGATATACACTTCCTGCTCATTTTGAAGCTGCTGTTACAAATAATATTAGTCTTTCAATATCTCAGTTCGAAAGTTTAAAAAAAATTGTTGCGATGAGGTGCTCGCCTAAAACTCATCTTAAATTTGATACGGGAATGCATCGCCAGGGATTTTATGAACATCAAATACCAGAAATAATTTCTTGTATAGGTAAGGCTCCGTTTCTTGAGGGGGTATATACTCATTTTGCTTCGGCAAAAGATTTTAATTATCCAGGATATACAGAAAAACAGTTTAAATTATTTCAGGGAATCATCGGAGCGTTTAAGAAATCTACATTTCCAGGAGTCCTCTATCACGCCGCTGCTTCAGGAGGAACCATTGTATCGTCAAAAACACACCTAGATATGGTGCGTGTTGGTATGGGGCTTTATGGGTATTACCCCTCGGCTGAGATAAAAGATCAGATGATGACTCTCGCGCTCAAGAAAATAGCGCTTAAACCGATACTTTCGTGGAAGACGCTTGTTTCTGAAACAAAAAGCATCGAGGCGGGTGAACCAATAGGATATGATCTTACTGAATATTTACCTAAAAAAACGAACATTGCTATTTTACCTATTGGGTATTGGCACGGCTATGATCGAGGACTTTCTTCGGTAGGCGAGGTGCTTATTCGGGGAAAGAGGTGTCGTGTGTTGGGAAGGGTCTCCATGGATATGATTACTGTGGAAGCGAAGAATGCACGCATATCGAATGAGGTAGTTCTTGTTGGTACTCAGAGTAAAGAGGCAATTTATGCAGATGAGGTTGCACGAAGGACTGGAACCACACAATACGAATTTCTCACAAGGATTAATCCTTTGATTGAACGAATTGTAGTATAATAGAAACATAGGGATATGAAAGCCTATGTTCCACAACATATTCGTACACAAGAAACGAGGCGTAAGCGCCTACGTTTTTCTTTTTTTATAATTCTGTTTATCCTCCTTTGCGCAGGGGTCGTGTATAGTATTTTTTTTAATCCAAAACTTCTCGTAGCGAATATTACTATTTCTGGTTTTGATCAAGCTCTTATTACTCAATTTCAGGATGTTTTGAAGACAAAAAAAGTTTTTGGTGGGCTTATTCCTTCAAACAATCTTTTGTTCATAGATAGGGATGACTTTGTTTCATTTTCAAATAGCTACCCAGAAGTCAAAAACGTCTCTATGAAGAAGGATTATAAAAACACTAGTCTCAATTTTGATATCACAATGCGTAAACCAGAGGGGCTGTGGTGTGGGGAAAAAAATGGGTGTTTTGTTTTTGATACTGATGGAGTGATTTATACAAAACAAGAGGTGGGTAGCGCTTCGAGTTCCTTTCGGCTTATTATTGAAGACTCAAATCGTTTTCCTGTGCTACTTTCTATTATAGAAGAAAAGGACGTATCAATAATGAATATTCTTGATACTGTTGTAACACCAGAGACGATTTTGACATTTAAAAACCTCCTTACATTTTTTGGAGAAATTGGTGTACCTATCAAGACAATTGTAAGAAGAGGTGAAAATACTTCTGTTGCCCTTTTTGAAACAGAACATGGTGGAGTTTTTTTGATTGATGTGGGAAGAGGTTTTGAAGAAACAAGGAATGATCTAACGGCTATAAAGGACAAGCTTAATTTTAAGGATATCCTTTATGTAGATGTGAGGACGCCGGGAAGGGTATATTATAAAGGGTATAAGTAGGTTTTTCCTTTTGACGTTCCTGATATATAATAAAGGTAAATAGATTATTTTTTAAAAAAACTATTATGCAGGAAACACAAAATCCGGGTCTTGAACAACAAATCGCAGCACTTCAGGAGCAATTAAGGAAAAAAAATGAGCAACAAGGACAGAGAGTTGAAACTGCTACTGCACAAGAAGTGTCTCAACCAGCAGAAGCTCCACCTGATGCCGTTACGAGTAGTGTCGAATCCGTTCCACAACAGCCCAATGTCCCCGTCTCCTTACCACCAAAGCCACCCGCGCAAGGAGATAGCTCGTCTTTAAAATGGTTAGATGTGCCTTTCTTTATGGCAGAAGATGTTAAACGTTCGTATGAATTGCCCGAATTTGCTCCATTATTACAACCTTTCCAAGCAGATATAGATGGTTTGTCGGCAGATGGGGACCATAAGATTTTTTCAAGGGCGCTATTGGAAGAGGTTAATAAGGTGGTAGCAACTGGCAATGAAGCTCTTGTTGATGCATTACATGATTGGCTTGTCGAAAAAAGACCAAACTTGGTTAAATATTTTTGTGAGGGGGTAGTCTAATTGTAAATGTTCACGTTTATCCTTATTTCGATCCTTGTTATTGTGCTGGGAACAACCATCACGGGTTTGGTGATGCTCTCCCGTTTTCGATTAAAGGGTGCCATGGCGCGCGGTCTTAATATGTCGCTTTTTTCGGTGCGTGTTCCGCGTGAATTTGAAAAAGAGGGAGGTAAATCGGGTGAGCAGCAACAGAAGCAAGAAAGAGATACTATTTCCGTAACCGAACAAATGCTTTCTGCCATGAGTAATATCCATTCGAGTGGTTGGAATAAGTTTCTTTACGGTGAACCTTATATTATTTTTGAGATTGGCGTACATCATGTTGGCGAGGAAATCCATTTTTATGTTGCAGCACCAAACGCTTATGCAGAGTTAGTTCAGAAACAAATCCACTCCTTTTATCCTACCGCAGAGGTGTTGCCGGCAATCGATTACAATATATTTAATTTGCAGGGCGCAAGCGCGGGGGCATATATGATGCTCAAGAGCACTCCTATATTGCCATTTCGTACGTATCAAGTTCTTCCAGCAGATCCTTTGGGTGCGGTGCTTGCTAGTATGTCAAAACTTGGGATAGAAGGTGAGGGCGTTGCTCTTCAGGTGCTTGTACGCCCCTCACACAGAAAAGACCTTAAAAAGAGAACGTCAAAGGTGCTCAAAGAACTTCAAAAAGGATCTTCGTGGGGTGAGGCACTACAAAAAGCAGGGAAGACATTCGTGGGTGATATAGCAAAAGAGTTAAATACTGCACTAAATCCTCTCGAGAAACCATCCGAGAACAAGCAAGAGGAGCAAAAGCAGGTGTTGCAACACTACCAGGATCTTATCAAGGCGGTAGCAAGCAAGGTTTCAAAACCAACATTCGACGTAAACGTGAGGATTATAACCTCTGCCCCCACAGAACATCAAGCAGAAGAGTTATTGCGTGATGTATCGAGTGCTTTTACACAATTTGAAGCGCCTGACATGAATGGATTTCGTTCTGTTAAGCAAAAAAACAAAAGCCTTGATATTTTTACACGTGACTATTCGTTTCGTATTTTTAATGAACAGTATGCGATGTATCTTTCAACGGAAGAGATTGCGAGTTTTTATCATTTTCCTCTTCCGACCACCTCAACGACACGTGTGAAATTTTTAAAAGCAAAGTCAGCAGAACCTCCACGAGATTTACCAGCAACAGGTATTATTTTAGGAAAAAATGTCTATCGAGGAGAGGAGAAGCTTATTCGTATGGATACTGAAGATAGGAGAAGGCATATGTATATTATTGGTCAGACGGGTGTTGGTAAATCCGTTTTATTGAAACACATGATTCGGCAAGACATCCTGGCGGGAAACGGAGTTGCCGTCTTTGACCCACAGGGTGATCTTGTAGATGATGCCCTCGCCCAGATTCCCAAAGAGCGAGCGGACGATGTAATCGTGTTTGACCCAAGCGACCTCGAGCGTCCATTGGGATTAAATTTCTTAGCCATTGATCCCAAGAACCCCACTCAAAAGACCGACGCTATCGACGAATTTTTCAAGATACTCAAGGCGGTTTATAAAGATCAGCCGGAGGGGTTTGGGCCACTCTTTGAGAAATATTTTCGTTACTCTTTAATGCTTCTACTGGATGATTATGAAAACGAGGTTCCTACTATTGCCGATATTGGCCGTGTATTTTCTGACGAGGAGTATAGAAAACTCAAATTAAGTCGAGAGAAAAACGGAGATATCAGACGTTTTTGGGAGTTTGAGGCGGCCAATGCGCAGGGAGACTGGTCGCTTTCAAACATGTCCGCATATATTACTTCAAAATTTGCGCCATTTTTAGGTAACGATTATGTGCGTCCTATCATCACACAACCCAAAAGCGCCTTTGATTTTAGAGACGTTGTGGACTCAAAGAAGATTTTACTCGTGAGGCTTCCAAAGGGTATTGTCGGAGAGTCGAATGTTAATCTTCTTGGCATGATCATCATGTCCAAACTTATGATGGCTACTTTTTCTCGAGCGGATCTACGAGATCAGCTGGCTACAGCCCCCGATTTTTATGTGTATCTCGATGAGTTTCAGGACTTTAGCACCGATTCGCTCGCAACCATTCTTGCGCAAGGTAGAAAATATCACATCGATATGATTATGGCGCATCAATTTATTGCTCAGCTTCCTGATAAAGTGCGTGACGCCGTTTTTGGTAATGTGGGCACCATGATGACGTTTCGTATCGCCCCCGAAGATGCCGAAAAAATAAAAATTCAGTTTGAACCCGTTTTTTCTCCAGCAGATATCGTAAATGTTGATAATTTCAATTGCTATGTAAAGCTTCTAATAAAGGGTGCACCAAGCAGACCATTCAACATGCAGTTCGGTCTTCCTCCAAAGGGTAATATAGAGCTTGGGAAACAAATCGCTGAACTTTCACGAATGAGGTATGGACGCGATCGTGCTGAGGTTGAACGTGAATATTTTGAAAAACAGAATGCATCATCGGAACCGGAAGTATAGATATGGGAAAAACAACACTTCATACAGATGATGGTGTAAATATCGCAGGAGATTATTATGCGCCAACCATACAGAGCCCTCGAGGGGTTCTTTTGGTGCATATGATGCCGAGTACAAAGGAGTCTTGGAAGATGCTTGCTGGGAGACTTCAGGGTGGTGGATATCATGTTCTTGCGATCGACTTACGTGGACACGGAGAGTCCGCAGGAGGCCCTGACGGGTATAAGCAATATAATGACGAACAACATCAAAAGAGTATTCTTGATGTTGGTGCAGGTGTTGAGTTCCTAAAAACAAAGGGCATTGCGGAGGACCATCTTTCGCTTATCGGAGCCTCGATTGGTGCTAATCTTGTACTGCAGCGCGCGGCAGAGCACGGCACAAAAAATTGTGTTCTTTTGTCTGCAGGGCTTGATTACAGAGGTATTAAAGCTGATCCGCTGGTGCAAAAACTTAAAAATGGTCAACGCGCATTATTTGTCGCATCACAAGACGATGATCGAAGTGGGGGAAACAGCGCAGAGATGAACCAGCTTCTTTTTGAGCGCACTTCAGAGGCGGTTGATAAAAAAATCCTTATCTACAAAGAAGCGGGGCATGGCACAGACATGTTTGATAAGGAGGAACCAGACCTCGAGGAGGAGATCACTACCTGGTTGTCAGAATAGGAATGTTTGATTATTATGAACTAGGGATTTATACTATATGTAAGTATGGTCTTGGTTCAAATGAAAACGAAGATAAAGGAAAAAGAGAAGGCCATTGCTTTGCGTAGACAAGGGTATTCCTATTCAGAAATTCTTGAAGAAGTAAAAGTCGCAAAATCTACCATTGCGTTATGGCTACATTCGGTTGGGTTATCAAAAAAACAACAACGACATCTTACCGAAAAAAAGATTGCTTCAGCAAAGAGGGGTGGATTAGCACGCCACAAACAGCGATTGGAATTAGTTGAGGAAATTTACAAAAAGGCACGAAGTGAGATTGGCGCTGTTTCTAAAAGGGAATTATGGTTAATGGGTGTAATGTTGTATTGGGCGGAGGGATCAAAGGAAAAAGACTATCGTCCTGGGTCGGGTGTCCAGTTTTCAAATTCTGATCCACGTATGATAAACTTTTTCCTATATTGGTTAAGGAATATTGTGAATATCTCAAAACAAGATATTTATTTTGATATTTTTATCCATGAAAATTCTATAGATAGAGTAGAAATGGTGCGCCGTTATTGGATGAACATGACTGGGTTTGGGGAACAATATTTTCAGCATGTATATTTTAAGAAGGGTAACCCAAAAACAAAGAGAAAAAATATTGGTGATGGATATTTCGGGGTTGTAAAAATAAGAGTAAAAGAGAGTTCGGGGTTACTTAGGAGAATTGCAGGGTGGGTCAATGGTGTGGTAGAGTGTTTATGATAATTTAGAGCATATTGCGGGATCGTCTAATGGTAGGACTCCAGGTTTTGGTCCTGGCTA
>CAYIOQ010000004.1:0-12569 GCA_964365055.1 uncultured Candidatus Saccharibacteria bacterium
AAGATCCTATTGAATATCATATCAAAGGTCTCTCACAAACACAGGTAGAACCAGAACGTGGATACACCTTTGCCTCAGGTCTTAAGGCGGCACTTCGACAAGATCCTGATGTTATCCTCGTTGGTGAGATCCGCGATTTTGAGACCGCCGAAACAGCCATGAACGCCTCCTTGACTGGCCACCTCGTATTTTCAACCCTCCACACAAATGAAGCAAGTGGCGCTATCCCTCGCCTTATCGATATGAACGTTAAGCCTGCTATTATAGGCCCTGCCCTCACCCTTGTCATTGCACAGCGTCTTGTGCGCAAACTTTGCACACAGTGTAAACAAGCCTACACCCCCTCCTCAGAAGAACTCGAACGTATCAAAAAAATTATAGCGACGTTTCCAGAGCGCACAAAAAAACCAGACCTTACCAATGTAACACTTTATAAAACCGTGGGATGTGATAAGTGCACAAAAGGATTTAAAGGACGTCTTGGCGTATATGAGTTTTTGCGAATAAACAAAGCGATGGAAGAATTTATGCAAACATCTCCGACTGTTTCAGCTATTAAAAAGATGGCACTTAAGGACAGCATGACCACAATGGGACACGATGGACTACTAAAAATACTATCTGGCATTACGACATTTGAAGAGGTGGAAAGTATTGTAGGAAAAATTGAAGCAACGTACGAATAGAATTATCTTGAAAAACAAAAGTCTCGCTACAAAAAGTAACGAGACGGAACCACTACAAAGGTGTAGGCAGTTATTCTCAACGCTAGGGGTTGAGATAAAAGACAAGCGTGAGGTCACGCCCAGCCGAAACCAGATGAGCCATCAGGTACTCGTCCCGTAAAGCCGTAGAGTATTAAAAGGCCCAACTGCCTACACCTTTCTAGTGGTTTGTTATATACTATCATATTTTCAAAGATATGTCAACGAAAGCAAAAGAGCCTGAAGATCAGAGTATTGATTTAACACTACGTCCTTCAAATTGGCAAGAGTATATCGGTCAAGAAAAAACCAAAGAAGGATTAAGCGTCCTTATTGGTGCGGCCAAAAAACGTAGGGAAACCGTGGATCATATACTCCTCTATGGCCCTGCAGGCTTGGGAAAAACTACCCTCGCCTCACTCATTGCCCGAGAAATGAACACAAACCTTCGTGTCACCTCAGGCCCAGCAATCGAGAAGGCAGGAGACCTCGCCTCCATTCTCTCCAATCTCGAGAACAATGATGTTTTATTTATTGATGAGGCTCACAGAATCAATCGCTCGATTGAAGAAGTCCTCTACCCCGCCATGGAGTCCCGTAAGCTCCATCTTATCATTGGTAAGGGTCCTGCTGCAAGAAACTTCGAGCTTGACCTCCCCCCATTTACCCTCGTTGCAGCAACTACACGTGTCGCCCTCCTATCAAACCCTCTTCGTAGCAGATTCGGCGTCGTTTTTAGACTCGAATTTTACGAGGAAGAACACATTAAACAAATTCTTGCGCGATCTGCAAAACTTCTTAAGATAACGATAAATAGTGACGCCCTTACTGTTCTTGCCCGAGCGTCACGCGCAACCCCCCGCATTGCCAATAGACTCCTAAAACGAGCGCGAGATCTGGCAGAAATGAGTAATCAATCGACAATCAATGCAACGGTAGCAGAAGAGACTCTCCAAATGCTTGATATCGACGCCTATGGCATAGAACCACAAGAAAAAAGACTTCTCGAGACACTTATAAAAAAATTTAATGGGGGCCCCGCCGGACTTAAAGCCCTCGCCGCATCGTCAAACGAAGAAATAGATACCATTGAAGAAGTCTATGAGCCCTACCTTATTCGCCTTGGTCTTCTCGAACGTACGGCAAAAGGACGCAGGGCAACTCTTCTCGCTTATCAATACGTCAAAAACGAACTACAAAATCTCTCCCTATTCGACAACCAGAAAAATATCTAGTATTGATATAATTAAAATATGCTCTTTAAGGCTTTATTATTTTTTGCCTTTTTCTTACCTATCTCAACCCACGCAAATGGGTCTCTTATTATTAATGAAATAATGTATGACGCTGAAGGAAGCGATACAAAACATGAATGGATTGAACTAAAAAACATAAGTTCATCACCTATTGATATAAAAGACTGGCGCATTAACGATGGAGCAAATCACCAAATAAAAAACGACACCAACCCTGGATATTTTTCAATCCTTCCGAATGAATATATTGTTCTTGCAAGCGATATAATGACATTTTTAAATGAACATTCAGGATATAGAGGAAAAGTATTCGATACCGTCCTTAATCTCAAGAATACAAGTGGTCATATTACGCTTCTTGATGACAAACAAACTATTGTTGACGACATTACTTATCAGGCATCTAGCGGTGGTAACGGTAACGGAAAAACAATTGAACGATCATCAGACGTCGCCATCACATTTCACGAGTCACCACTTCTTGGAGGAACTCCGGGAAAAGAAAACTCCCAGGGTACTTCTTCACAAAATCCCCTACCATCCCCAATGCCCATAATTCCACCCGCCATTTTCACGACATCAACGCTTCTATCACTGCCCTCTATTTCCACCACAACACCCTCTCCATCCCCACCGTCTGGTATTATAATCTCTGAGTTTCTTCCCAATCCTTCAAAAGGAAAAGAAGAGTGGATCGAACTTTATAACACGAATAATACATCAACAACGCTTACAGGTTGGCGTCTTAAAGATAATTCATCTGGTAACCATATATTCAAGGATATAGTCCTCGCGCCAAACACGTTTTTTACCATTTTCCAGCATGATTCAAAGATCCATATAAATAATAACGGCGATGAGCTCTCTCTTGTAAATCAAGAAGGTGGCCTCATCTCCAAAATTATGTTTCAGGGAAAAGCGCCACAAAACAGAAGTTTCGCGCGCAGAGGGGAAAACGACTGGGCGTGGACGACAAAACTCACACCAGGAGAAACCAACATTATTGTCTCACCTCCTCCGCCAACAAATCGAACTACACAAGAACTCGCCTATCTAGACGCCACACCGCAAGACACAAAAACATCTCAACAGTCTTTTTTCCCCACCAACATTTCTACTCCTTTACTTTCCATCCTCATCGGTCTAATGTTTACAATGATTACCATCATCTTTATTAAAAAATTTTTATAAGAAACCGATACCGTATCCCTTCCTCACACGTTCGGACACCCAGCGGTATCCTCACTCTGTTCTCCGGCGCTTCGTTGTCAACCCAACTCATTTTGATTCGGGGTTGACAACACCCTGCTACGCGCCTTCGGAATGGTTCGGAAAGGACACAGTATTGGTTTCATACTGCAATCCCCAAAAACCGAAAGCAGTTCCATCAAGACCGAGAGCGAATCCTCAAGGGGGAGTCAAGTTATATCGCTATAATAGGGGGGTTGTAATGGTCTCCCCTCTTGGAGATGAGCTTCCGATCTTGATGGAACGAAACATAAAATTTATATATCACCATGTCAGGTCATTCTAAGTGGTCACAAATAAAACACAAAAAAGCTATTACAGACGCGAAAAAAAGCAAAATCTTCTCCAAGATCTCTGCTCTTATTTCTATTGCCGTAAAAGAAAAGAAAGATCCCAGCCCCACAACAAATCCAAAGCTCGCTCTTGCTATTGAAAAAGCAAAGAGCCTGAACATGCCACAAGACAACATTAAACGCGCCATCGAACGAGGAAAGGGGGTTGGTGCGGGTGAGGAGCTAGAGCGTCTCCGCTATGAGGCTTATGGACCTTATGGTGTGGCTTTTATCATTGATGCAGTAACCGATAATAAAAACAGGACGCTCGCCGAAGTAAAGCACATACTTTCGGAACGCAATGGAAAGCTTGCTGCCATGGGATCTGTCGCTTGGATGTTCGAAGAGCGCGGAGAAATAGAACTTGAGACCCCCACCATAACCGAAGATCAAGAACTAGAACTTATCGAATCTGGCGCGCTCGATATACAAAAAGACAAAACGAATATTTTTATCTCCTCCCTCCCCCTCTCTCTCGAACCACTAAAAACAAAACTCAACGAGCTCGGACTCTCCTTTTCTCGTGCGGAAACTCTCTTTCTTCCAAAGGAAACCGTCGCGCTAAATGAGAAACAACGAGAAGAAATACTCACCCTCCTCGACGCCCTCGACGAGCAAAACGAAGTCGATGAAGTCTACACCAACGCAGAATTGTAACTAGCTTATTAGTTTACTAGCTCGTTGGCTCGTTAGTATAAATCAATTTGTGCTAACGAGCTATTGAGCTAATCTCGCTAAAAACTCTTATGGTTATCCTCGGTATCGACCCTGGTACAACACGCATTGGTTTTGGAGTTGTCGAAAAACAAGGAAGTAACTTTCGCGCCTGCGTATCCGGTCTTTTTGCATCACCCTCCGACCCCCTTCTCTTTGAGAAAGAACTGCTAACGCTTCTCAAAAAACATAAACCTGACGCAGTCGCAATAGAAAAAGTATTCTTCGGAAAAAATCAAAAAACAGCACTCGCGGTAAGCGAGATGCGTGGAGTTATTAAATTTATTATTCAAAAACAAAATATACTTATTCTCGAATATACCCCGCTTGAAATCAAACAATCTATTACTGGCTATGGCAGAGCAGAAAAACAACAACTTGAAAAACTGACACTAAAGATACTAAATATTTCAAAAAAACCTCGTTATGACGACGAAAGCGATGCACTCGCTATTGCCTTGTCCGGCGCACTAAGCTATCCTATGTATATCAAAACACGTAACTTGACCCTGTAGTAGAAATTCGACTTCTCGCAAGCGAGTTTAAGTTACAAATTTTCAGAAAATAGCACATTGATAACTCTTAATTCATAGAAATGTCGCACCTCTGTGTACGTAGTCGAATTTTCACTACGGGGTTGACAAAATAATAATTATAATGTAATCTGAATGCAGTTGCTTCACATTACTCTCTCAGGGATTCTATCGTATTTTTTTCTGGATGTTCCAGAAAAAAAAGGATGCCTAAGGGAGTAGCTATTACAAAGAAGGGAGAGTGAAATCATGATGACACTCCAAAAGAACTGCGTGGTGGAAAAAAGGAATATTCCCGCCATCCTCGAACAGTTGCTCAAAGGTCTCGAGCGAAGACAACTAAAGTTTGACCACGAAGGGAGTGAAGGAGGACATACGTTCTCCACGACCCTCAACCTCAGAGACGAAGCCGTTATCATTCGTCTCAGAAAAAATAAAAAAAAGCTTTCTCTCGAGTGCGTCTGCGCTCAACATGGTTGTCATCAGTACAATCTTCAAGAAAAAAATAAGGGAAGAGCTGGCGTCCTCTATGACCACCTTTTCCTACAATGGCGAGGTATCATGCCAACATAAGACAACGAAGGTCCCCTTAACGGGGCTTTTTTATTTGGTAATTCAGATATCACGAGTATAATGAAAAGGTATTTTTATTTATGAAACAGTCACCATCATCACAACCAAAACATACTGAAACCTCCGAATTCGAAAAAACCCTAGAACGAGGTCATTATATCGGCCCCCTTGAGGACTATATGGAAAAGGCAAGGTGGGACAGAGAGCGTGTCGCGCGCGACACATGGCAAAACTTTTTTGACGCAAATAAATTTACCCTTGATGGACTCGGACTTGAAACACAGGAAGACGAGAATGGTGCAACGATACATATTAAAGGTGCCGCCGAATATCCTTATACCCGCCTCTTACACTTTGGGGGCGGTTACAAAGAAGACCCTAAGAAATCTGCGGGAGGACACCACGAAGGGACAAAAATTATGGCGCTCCATATGCTCCGTGATTTTGGGTTTTCAAAAGTCCTTTTTCACTCTCAAGACTGGGAGCTTGAATTCTACCTTGATAAACCCCCAAGGGGGTCTACAGAGGAAGAAAATATAAGAGGGCTCCATGTAAAGCTTAAAAAAAAGGGTGTATCCCTTAAGGGCAACGATATTCTCCTTACCGCAGGCGATCCTGAAGCAGCAAAAATTTTTAGTGACGCGCGCGATCTTTTTTATCACAGCAATAATCCAGATTTTCAAAATCCAACGGTAGACAATGGAAAAGCCGGATTTTCATTTCATTATGGAAAACCAGGAAACTTTTACTTAAACGGCCAGCGAATTCATTACGATGTGCGTGGAAAATGGGAGACGCTCCCCCACTTCACTTTTTGGTCACACGAAACACCGGTCAGTGGAGGATACACCCTTGGCCTCTCTCGAGACAGGGATCTCGTATCGGAGGGAGACCTGAAGCTTGTATATATCAACTTCCTTGTTGATTCGCTTTCTAGCAAAGAAGTTCTGGAAACACTAAAAACACTTGAACCATTCTATGCCCTCCCCGATAACCAGTCTGGATATACGAGAGAAAACCACGTAGGTTATGAATTCCTCCGCCTCCTCACCAACCGATGTGAAAGAGAGGGTATTAAAATACCTTTTAATAAAGATTATGTTGCTCTCGATGAATCTGACTTTCTTGAGACACTGAAGGGGCTCGGATTTAAACCCTGTTACGATTTCCTTGCCCATATAGGAATGATACGCGCATCAGAGATGAAAAACGAAATTCTTGAATTACAAGAATACACCCCAACCCCAGAGCATGAGAAACGTATTGCAAACCTTCAATCCATTACCCGCAAGATGTTTCAAGAAACTGACAATCGTAGTGTAAGCCATACAACAAGCCTTCTTGGCGTTGAACAAGGAAATAGTGTTGGGGCACTTGCGCGTCTTTCTGATCTTGATGCAAAAGAAATACGCGTTTTTGAAGGGAAACACCCTTACCTTAAAGGTCTCTATGGCGAGAAATTTGTATGGGTAAGTAAAGACTCTCTCGAAACACCTGATATAGAAGACGCTCTTGCTACCTATCTCCATGAACTATGCCATAAATTTGGCGACGACCAATCTGAAATTTTCTCTTACGCCCTCACCGATGCACTTCGCCGTCTTGCAAAATATGCACGAACTCATCCAGAAGGAATACGTAATGCTCAAACCGGGTGGGAATCAGTGCACATAGACCGTGCGTGGAAAACCATACAAGATCTCGAAACACATCTTTTTAGTCTCACGTGGAACGAGAGCTCATTTGAAAAACGACAACGTCTTGATTCACAAGACACCATAGACAACCTTGCGCAATCATTAGAAAAAATTGTGGCAGTTGGTTTCACGCAAGAAGACACAGCTACAGCAACAAGACGAATCTTTGACATTATCCAAAGAGATCCTCTTGTAGTGCAATGGAGACAACAGACAGAATTCTCTGCTGATGCCACCCTCTCACTCTCTGAAAAAGAAGTAAAAATACTTGAAGAAACAAACGCACAAGCTTGGAAGATAGACTCTTTGATACAAAAACTCAAAGGACAAATAGATACCAAACTCAAAGAACTTAGTACGAATCCAACCATACAACAACGTAGAGATGGAAAGTGGGGTATTAAACGCGAAAAACTTGGCATCCCACAACTCGAAGCAGAAATAGAGCTCAAAGAACAAGAAAAAAAACGCCTCCTCGAATCAACGAAAGAATTACGCGAAAGAGAAGAACGCTATAAACACTCCGATCGCATCCTCCTTTCCCTTTTACAAAATCGAAGCCCCCTCAATCTCCATGGTGTCTCCCTAGACGCTCTTGATGCCTCCAAAATTTCTAATTTTTTTCACGCATCGTTAAGACTCCTCTTTCTTACATGGGAAAAGAAAACAATGAACCGAGAACTCTTTAAAAAAGAATTTACAGAGCTACTCGCGTGGGCAAAAACACAAAGTGCAACGAGACCAGAAAAAATTACAAAGATAGTAAAAAGTGCAGCCCTAAACGCTTACGAACTAGCCCAACAGAACCTAACCCCCCTCACTCTCGCCTACGCACAACTCTGCTATGAGGCCCTCGAAAGCGACAAATAATGCGGTATACTAAAAGAAATCGTTATTATTCCTAAACCCTAATTACTAACTACTAAGCACTCACTTATGTACCAACCAAAATCATTCGATCATCTCTTGGGAACCCCTGGGTTTAGCGACTCATTACTCACTAACCACCTTGCGCTCTATCAAGGATATGTGACAAACACCAACAGGCTCTCTGGGACACTTGTGACATTTCTCAAAGAAGACAAATCCGCAACCCCTGAGTATGCTGAACTGAAACGCCGATTTGGGTGGGAGTATAACGGCATGCGTCTCCACGAGTATTATTTTGAAAACATGTCGCAGCAACCAAAAACACGCGATACAGACTCCTCTCTCTCAAAAACACTCCAAGAACAATTTGGGAGCTATGAACTATGGGAAAAAGATTTTAGAAGCACAGGAGCAATGCGTGGTATAGGATGGACTATCCTCTATAAAGACCTAGAAACAGGAAATCTTTTTAACACGTGGGTTACGGAACACGATATGGGCCACCTTGTTGGCGCTACCCCCCTCCTCGTCCTCGACGTCTTCGAACATGCCTATATGTTAGATTACGGCATTAAACGTGCAGACTATATCAACGCTTTTATGAACGCAATTGATTGGACCATTGTCGAACAACGCCATGACTAATTGTCATTCCCGCGAAGGCGGGAATCCAGTATTATAAACCACTCATCCTATGAACTCATCTCTTGAACGCAGTTTAGAAAAACTTGGTCTCTCTGAAAAAGAAGCAAAAGTATATCTTGCCACTCTTGAACTTGGCCAAGCAACGGTGCAACAAATTGCAAAAAAGGCCGAGGTACAACGCCCTACCGCCTATGTACTTCTCGACTCGCTCATTAAAGATGGTCTTGTCACTAACGTCGAAGTGGGCAAAAAAACCCTTTTCGCAGCAGAGACTCCCGAACAACTTGATCGCCTTATTAAAAAAGAAGAGACGGAGCTTAAAGAAAAATATGATCGTCTCGAGGAAATAATCCCCGAGCTCAAGGCGCTTTTTAACCTTTCGGAAAACAAACCAAAGGTAAAATTTTACGCCGGCAAGGAGGGCATCATTGCGATGCAAGAAGAATTTTTACGTATCGCGCACACCTTTAAAGAAGAGACGGTTGGCTTTACCCCCCTCGATGAGCTCTTTAAAGTGTTCCCTGATTACGCCTCCACCTACAGCAAAGAACGCTCCTCAAGAAAATTGCACACAAAAGTAATTTACACCCGAAACGAGGGCCCCCTCCCTGAGGCAACAAACGAAGAATCACAACGAGAAGCACGCTATATTCCTAAAGATAAATTCCCTTTTACAAGCAGCGTTACAGTCTACGGACAAGACCACCTCACTCTTATTTCGTATGGCGAACAACTCATGGGTGTGGTAATCCAAAGCCACGACATTGCCACCACCTTCCGCACCATCTTTAGTCTCGCATGGAAAGCCTCGGAGGAATACAATAAGTAAACATTGTCATTCCCGTCCCCGATCAGGTCGAGGATAAACTCCGGCGGGAATCCAGTATTAGTAAAAGGGGAAGGGCGACGCTTGTTAGCGTCGCCCCGTGATTTTTTGCTTGATCTTGGTGAGAAAGTCAGAATATCTTCATCCTTCTTTTCCTCACCTCGACGACCATTTTCTTAAGCTACAGTGCGATATTCCACAACATAGTAGCTTCCTCCTCTTTTCCAGCCCTTGCTGGTTTTTTCTTGAAAAGCGATGCTTCTCTGCTCTGGCAAGATAGAAACATCCTGAACGGAGGGGTGGAGGTGGTAACGACGTTTTTATCCGTCTCCCCCACACCCCTTAACCCGTCAGGTTCCTATACTACCAGTTCATCAAAGACACTTCCTTCCAAGCCTATGTAAACAGTATATCACAAAAACTCAATCATGTCAAATCAGAAGATGGGTCGATCTCTTTTTTCAGACTTTTAGCAAGCTCCTCCTCCCATCTCGTTTGAAGCCAGGAAGAGACTTGACCTTGTTTCTCATTCTTCGGTGTACCACCATGGGTTTGCAACTCTGCCTCGTACGTCTCAAGTAAATCTACACGCAACCATCCCATTAACTCGTCGTTATTTTTAAAAAGCTTAAAGAGATCAATTCCATAAACATCGCGTAGTTTCTTCGCCATACGTAAACCTGCTGCCCAAGCATCCCGTTCATTTTGTAATTCAAGCTCCGCCCCTCTAAGGACCTCTTCATTAGATAATTTAGAAGGGATAACTTTGTAATCCATCAAAACGTCTAGATCCTCAAGACCTCTTTTTTCCCAAAAAGACCATATCTGAAGATGACCTAATTCGTGAAGAAGACCAAAAATATTTCGAGGTTTCCTCAGTTTTTCTATGGGAACTGAAATACACCAATATTCTGGATAATAAAAAAGTTTTCCGTCTCGAATCTCTATAGCTCGAAGCGGATTACTGTCCCGAACAAAATCAACCGGTGATACAACGGTTCTTCCTTCTTTTTCAAAATCTACAAAAAAAAGATTATCTTTATCTCTATAAACGGTAAGATCGACACCATTTCCGACAGAAACACATAATACCTCATGCATCCCCTCTCGTGTATCACGACTTTTCTTTTTTGTTATATTAATCAATTCCTCTTTCATATAACATTATAGTCTTCGTATAATGAGGCATGCACTATATTCATCGGGACTCCCAATTTCTCGTTCGATCAAAGATAGAACAATCTTATTTTCATCTGGATCCAATCGTTCATTCAACTCTTTTGATATATAACGATAATACTCCTCCTGATTTTTCTTCGGTATCCTGTTAAAATAATCAATCCAAAAATCATCTCCCGGGGGAATAGGGTTTGGAACACCACACTCATCAAATTCGACTTTTTCATATTTATCACCGAAAAAAGCCTTAAAATCTATCTGAGAAACATCTATAGCTTCACGAAATTGATGGTATAGCAGGGCAGCTATTCCACCAAGTTCTCCCTGATAGGGATTAAGAATCCGTATTTCCCCTCCTGGTTTCAAAACGCGAATGCCATCTCCATAAAACTCGAGTGCTTTGGAACTAAAGGGTCCACCGCGAAAAGGCCCTCCGACATTGATAATATAATCTACACTTCCGTCATGAAATGAGGAAAATAAATCTTCAAAAAAGTTAGCAACTACAATATCCTTGTCCTCTTCATGTCCTGAAAGTCCAAGCATTTCTCTGCTTATATCATACGAAATGACATGCGTATTCATATGTTCTTTTTTAACTTTCTTCGCAAGTCCACGTTGTCCAGAACCAACATCTACAACAGTCTTTCCTTTGAGATCGCTAAGTTGTAATGCAACAACGCCCAAAATTCTTACTGTCGGGTCAGACTCTTGTTTGTGGATCTGTCGATGAATGTTTTGAGGATTATTTGGATCCATAATATGTATTATTCCAAGACAAGTATAAAAACTTATTATAAAGTATACCACGAACAATTATTCTGCCAACACCTATGCTATAAAATGTCATACCTTATTGACATTTTTAATATATGTAATATTATTATACCACATCTTTGACAAATAACTAGTAATATACACGCTATTTTGTTATTTTAGCTACATAACTTACTTAATAAAAATACCAAGAAACGTAGTGTTTTTCTACAAAATGTTAAAAAGACTTGACAAACTGAATTCTATTTGCTATAATACGAGCAGAACGATGTGAAGGTTGAAAACCGAAATCCTTCCGTAGCTCTAATTATCGGAGCGAAGGAGGAACAATAGGGTGTTGGCGAGAGGCAAGCGAGGTAAGAGGTTGGTGCTCAAAAACTCTGGTAGCTGGGAATTAATACTATACCCAATAGCTAAACCAGAATATGAGCCCCCTACCCAGTAGTGAAAAGTCGATTATTTTCGATCTAAGGTAATCTTTAAACCAGAGACGGGTGAAAGTAATAATCACATCTCTGAATCAAATACCTTTTAGTCGAGCTATCGACTTTCTACTACTGGGCCTACTCTTAGCTCGCTGACCTCTCGCCAATACATAGAGCGAGAAAGAACTTCCATTTCGATCCTCGAGGGCAAAGTGTATGTGACGAAAATGAGCGTTACATATAACTGCGAAAGGAACCAGTCAGGAGGAATCCGAAGGCTGGTAGTAGAAAGGAAGGGAGAAAGGAGGAATTCCACATGACCACCTTTATGGTTCGTGTGGCGGGCTGGTCGAACCCGAGATATGTCTCCCTTAACCGGGAAGGCGTCACTCTCGAGGTCGGCTTGCACGGACACTGTCACACCTGTGACAGGCGAATCGACCTCGTGTCGAGGAGTCGCGCTGGTCGCGTGTTCGTCTCCGGTGGTAGCGTCTTCGTGACGTTGCCGAAGCCGGAGGGTCTCGCGGAGGATCATGCCTCTGTTGCTGTTCACATCAGCAACACGCTTGGTCTCACCGTGAGTCCGCTGTCCCGGTAATCCCAGGACGGTCTCGCTGACTGAGAACAGTCCGGTGCTTGCATGATTGCGCCGTCTAGAGATAACGAATAGCTGGTTCGCCGCCAGCTGCAAAAATCTCTAGAAAAACAGGTTTAAGGGAATAAACCATGCAAACCCGCGCGTCACCTCTCTGGCAGCTCCCGAACCAAAACCGGCTGAACCAGACTCATA
>CAYIOQ010000004.1:12669-20442 GCA_964365055.1 uncultured Candidatus Saccharibacteria bacterium
CCTTTGAAGAACCGCGCAAATCAAAAATCCGACAGAGCTACGGCAGTCGGACATCTCTCTGGCGGGAGGATGAAATTAAAAAGGTAGCTTCTCGGAGGAGGAAGCGCGGGTTTGCAATATACAAGGTGATGAAATGCAAACCAAGTCGGGCACACCGCCCGGCGAACAAATAAGGGACCGCGCCGCCACGCACCCTTCATAATTTTAACCACCAAAAACTTCCTTACTCATCGCGGTAAGGACGTTAATTGAGGGCTAAAACTCTCAGCAACAAAACCTGGTAGCCTACGCTAAAGCTTCGGCGGACCAAAGGAGGAAAAGAAATGAACGTGAAGTTTATTGTAACGAAAGATGGACGCGTAATCTTTGGGGACGAGGATTATAAAAAAGATGGGCACTATGCCATCGCCATAGTGAACGACATCGTGGAAGAGAATATTGCCAACGGTGGCATCGCTGATCTGGAGAACAAACGCATTTGGGGAACGTCCACTGGCTATGGTGATTACGACGTCCAACAGATGAAGAGATTGCTTCCCGATTGGCAGATTGACCGACCGGGCCCCTATTGAGCCAAGTAGGGCACCGACCTCGTGTGGTAACACACGGTGATTTTTTTTATTTACAAAATATATAAATTACTAATAATAGTCGAGTGCTATGACATGTCATAGCGCATTTTATATTCTCCCACTATTTCTCGGCTTGACTATTTTTATAAAACATACCACAGTAAAGATAGCCCCTTGAGAACCATTTTTGAGTTAGGAGGTAGTAGCCATGGCAGTAAAGCTCTGCGTGGGACCAAATACACCGCCCATGTCCTGGAAAGATTTTTGTGAGGAAAAACCGCCCTTTTCTATTGCGCTCGATGGCTTTGTAAAAGAGGGGCCCGCGTATGACCCTATAGGGCCACGTCTTAATTTTAACCATCATGAGGGAGTTGACCGTCTTGCAACGCGCGCCACATGCAGTCAGGTTTTTACAGTAGTACAACAAAATCTGTTTTCATACTTTCAAAAAAATGGAGAACCCGAAGCTTTGGTATACGTAAATGATTGCGATCAAGATATCTGCCCTTCGTGGACAGTTCTTAATCACCCAGAAATGGCCAGAGAACCTATTAATCCCCGCCTTAATCGACTTATACGACTTGTCGATAAACTTGATACTACGAGCGGGCTCTGTGAACTCCCTATCAAACTTCCCATCTTTGGTGAACTTGCGTGGATATTCGAACCCTACCTACAATTTCGTCCTAGCGGACAAATCGACAATCGAAATGCATTTGAATTCGAACGCACGATACGCGAAGTAGAGCGCCGAATTCTTGAGCACGTAGCTGGAGTCGGAGAAAGTATTCCAGTAAGCGTTGAGTATGATGTGCTGGGCGGTAGAGGCTTTTGGGCGATGATTAAGGAAATCGGTTCCCAAGCACGAAGCGCTGCTTTTTCAAAAGGAATCCACGCGCTCATCACAGTACGTGAGAGAACTGATGGAAAATTTAACTACACGTTTTGTAGAGCCGGTCTATTTGTTCCTTTTGATATTCCTCTTATTCTCGCCACCCTTAATGACATTGAAGGCCTCACGGGAAAACCAGATTGTCACGGAGGATGCGACATGACAGGAGGAACTTCCCGTATACGAGGATGCGCTATCCCACCAAAAGAACTAGAGCAAATTATTTTTTCATTACATAAAACGTAACAGCCCGCAAAACGCGGGCTGTTTATTACTTCATTTTGATCTTGTAGAAGTATCTTTTCCCTACATTAATTATCTTTCCCTCCATATCGGATTTAAACACAAACTGTGGATCAGTGAGCGTCTCTCCATCGAGACGAACGCCTTTTTCATCAATAAGACGACGCGCCTCTGCATTTGAATCTGCACGACCAACCTCGCGTAAAAATTCTATAATAGTCGTTCCAACCACCACGGTAGTTTCCTCTGCATCTCCCGATACGTCCTTTTTTTGAAACATACGCACAAAATGTTGTTCCGCTTTTTCTGCCTCTTCTTCTCCGTGGTAAAGAGCAACAATGTCTTTAGCCAATTTCATTTTAATATCACGTGGATTCATGCCATCTACAAGCGCTGTTTCATATTCCTTAATTTTTTCGGAATCAATAAACGTATATACCTTGTAGTAGGTAGCAATGAGGTTGTCGGGGAGGGTCATAATTTTTCCATATTTATCTTCTGATGTATCTGTAATCGCCACAAAATTACCAAGCGACTTTGACTGCTTCTCCTTTCCATCAAGACCAGGAGTGATCACTGTCGTCATAATAGACTGCGGAGCTTGATCAAAAAGAGACTGATAATGACGCCCCATCATTTCATTAAAAAGCTGATCGGAACCAATAATAGTGAGGTCTGATTCTAAAACATACGAATCATAGCCCTGCAAAATAGGATACAACAACTCGTGCATATAAATCTCATTTCCTTCTTTGATACGCTTTTGAAACATGTCACGTTCAATAAGCCGGGCGTGAGTTATCTTTCCACAGAGTTTCAAGAACTCATCGAGAGACATTTTTTCATACCACTCCGAATTTCGACGCACCTCAAAAACTTCTGGGTCATCGAGAAGTATTTTTGTAACTTGATCCTGATACAAAAGCGCATCTTTTTCGATATCTTCAATAGAGCGCTCTAAGCGTGTCTTATTTTTCCCAGTAGGATCTCCAATACGCGTAGTAAAATCTCCAATCAAAAACACCACCTTGTGGCCCGCCTCTTGGAACTCACGCATCTTCCAAAGATTTACTGCATGTCCAAGATGAATAAGCGGATTTGTCACATCCACCCCAAACTTAATACGCAATTGCTTTCCTGATGCAATACGCTCACGTAATTCTTCGTCAGTAATAACCCGCTCTATATTATGCGTTAATGCGTGTTCCACCCAATTTTCCTGTTTAAAAATACGTTCCTTCATAGATAATTCGTAATATCTTATCATAAAACACCATCACCCAATTCGCAACTAAAACCCCGCCTCGCTATAAGGCAGGGTTTTAAAGCTTATTTAACCGTGCTTTATAATTTTCCGTCTCCGTTTGGATTATACCCATTCTTCACCTCATCACCATCTTTGTAACCGTCTCCGTCGGTATCAGAATTATTGGAATCAGTGCCATAATAAACCTCTTGCGCATCAAGTAACCCATCCTTATCTTTATCAATCAACGGAAGTTTCCCTGTACCGTTTGGATTATACCCATTCTTCACCTCATCACCATCTTTAAAACCATCGCCATCGGTATCCGCAGAATCAGATGTTGGAGTTTGAATACCAAAAAGTAATTCTTCAAAATTTTTCGCATCGGGAGGAGTGTTAATCGTAACAGGTTCATTTACATTCTTAAACGTTTCGTTAAAAGTTACCGTCATTTTTATTGTCGATTTCGAATCCAAAACAACTTTTATCTGATGCAATACACGATCCGACTTGCCAATCCACAGCTCTCCCGTTACCTCTACATTTTCCCAAAACGCATCAAAGCTCTGCATTTCGGCCTCAGTGATATCTTTCTCGGCAACCACCAAAGAAATTTCTTTTAGTGTGTTTTTAAGCCCTCCTTTATCGAGATCAAAAGCGTAATGATAGGAATCTACACCACCGGCTCTTTCGTCAGCAAAAGACTTCCCTATTTTGACAAACAACGCCTTCCCAAGAATCGTCTTGATTTTATCAATTTTTTCTTTTGGAAGATCAAGCCCTTCTTCAAGATTTACTGATCCAGAGTATCCTGACTGCTGGAGTTGCGCTAATGCAGTTGTAGAATCGAATTTAATCCACTGATTCTTATAAGAACCAAAGCTCTCCGTGCCAGGGATGCCAAGATTATTTAATTTCAAATAAAGAGCCTTATCGACGACACGCATATCAAATCCGAGAAGCGCTCCACTGAGAGGAAGCAGGTCTGTTCCAAAGGTAAGCGTACTTAATACTTTAGGGTTAGAAAGATCAGAAGCATCCGATGAACCACTAAACCTCATTGTCACACTTCCCTCTCCTGTTTTCACCTGACCAGAAACACTATCTCCCACCGCAGAGGGAAGAAGGCCTGCAATATCTTGAGTATTTATGGTTACCTTGATATCACCAGCGAAATTACTCGTCTTCGCCTCAAGCATTGTTTTCACCATACCCTGAACGATCTGTTCTGGGGTTTGGCTAAAATAGGTGTACGCAAAGACTCCTCCACCAACAAGAAGCAATACGACGACCGAAATAAGAATAATAAGCTTCTTACTAAACCGTGGGGCAGGGTGTTCCTCAAATGAAGCGACGCTCTCGGGCAACGTCTTCTCTGGTTGCGACATGCTTGCCGAGCTTGGTTGAGTCTCAATAGATGGAGGAGAGGTAAGAGATTTAAATGCCTCATCAACATCAGCAGCCTGCCAACCGCTGTCTATGAGTGTTTTTTTAATTCCCTCTTGCGCCACACCTTGTTCAAGTTGCGCCTTAATATACGTGACAAGCTCTTGATGAATCATGTGTGATAATAAAATTAAGTGACCCTTTTATTATACTGTACATCAAAAAACAACGCCTGTGAACAAATCACAAACATATTATTATGATATCTTCTTAAAATGGTAATATGACTATATATGCGAAAAAAGATTGTTTTTAGAATAATTCTTGCGACTGTTATATTATCGACACTTTTTTTAATAACCCGCGAGCCACGCAACGATCGCGAATGGGAAAAAGAAATTGCCTATACATCCACCGCTTCTCTTGAACCAAACGATACTGTGATAATTAAAAATGTTCGCGATTTTGCCTATGGAGACGGGACCATAACCTCAATGAATTGGATTCCGGAAGTTAAAATATCAACACAGGATATAGTTCACGCTTGGTTTATTCTTGAACCTTTTGCCGCTTGGGAGGTGGTGGGGCATACCTTCCTCATTCTTGAACTCAATGATGGCTCTGCCTATTCATTCTCTATTGAGGCGCGAATGGAAAAGGGAGAAAAATATTCTGCTCTTTGGGGACTTTTTAGAAAATATGAGTTGGCTTATACATGGGGAACCGAACGCGACTTTATAACAAGGCGCCTTCTCTATCTTAATCATACGGTAAAAATGTACCCTCTCACCCTAGATGCCGAAAGAACGCAAAGGCCCTTTCTTGCGCTGATAAAAAAGACAAACGAAATTGCAGAACGCCCACGGTTCTACAACACCCTCACGGCAAACTGCACGAATATGCTTGCCGAGATTGCAAACGAGGTAAAACCAGGATCTATCCCCTACGACATCTCGTGGAACCTCCCCGGATTTTCTGACCGATTTCTCATGAAAATAAAATATATTGATACGGAAGAGTCAGAAGAGAAAACACAAAGAAAATATGACCTCACAGAAAAACGAAAAGAAATACTTTCAATAGCCCTAAGTTCCTATCCTGAATTTGGAAAGAAACTACGAAGCCTTATCTCCGATTAATTATCGAAAGGAAAAACAAAAAACGGCGAGATATTATCAAGCCGTTTATTTTTTATCTACGTGTTTTAATAAACAGAAGAAACGCTGAACACACAAGAACTAATCCAGATATTGTCCACGCGGTAGGAATTGAATACCATTGTGCGATCGCACCACTTACAAGAAGACCAATCATTCCACCAATATGATGAGAGACGGACCCAAAAGAAAGTAGTGTTGCCCTCTGTTCTGATGGAATATTGTCATTAAGATATGCATCTTTAAGTGGTATAAACAACCCTCTTGCTATTTCGTGAATCAGAAAAAAAGAAATTGCAGGAACAAATACATGGAATAACACCGTAGCACACAAACCGATGCCAACCAATCCCTGAGCAATACAAAGCGCGATCTTTTCTTCCTTTACTGCCCTCAGAAACATTGGGGCATATGCAGATCCCGCCATAGTAGCGATTGCAATACACGCAAAGATAAATCCAAAACTTGTTTTGTTGTGCAGAAACTGACCAAAAAATGGTTGCCACTGCATGTTAGGCGCCTGCACTGCGAAAAATTGCACGACCCCGAGCAAAAGAATAAATCGCACCACATCACTATCTTTTGAATATCGAATTCCATCACATACAACGCCCTTCATGCGCATAATTCCTTCGTACAAAGTAACCCTCTTATGTACATAACCATCTTCGTGCATCAAAATCCACGCAGATATCCCCGCAACACACATTACTACACCACCCACAAACCATGGAAGCGCAATATTACGATCAGCGAGAAAAGCACCGAGAATCGTTGCAATAATCGCAGCGGCGTTTTTAACCTGCTGTTCTTTTGCAAAAATATGGTTTACCGGGCCTTCATACCCCTGAAGCCTCAGGCGGTCCACTACCCATGCTTGGAAGGCACCACTTGCGAAGGTACTCCCCGCAGCTGCAATAACCTCAGCAAGAACAAAGAACCAAAATGTTGTCGACAATCCATACACAAACATTCCTAACGACATCAGAAAACACGCGATCACAAATGATAATTTTCTCCCAAACACGTCAGCGAAAGCGCCGGTTGGAATTTCGCACGCAAACAAGGTGGCAAAAAAGAAAAAGTTTACCACATTGACCTCAAACAGATTCAGCCCCTTCGACATCAGAAACGTCACATACACTGCAGAGATAAAAAATGTCCCAAACGAAGACACGAACCGTAACAAGAAATAAGAATAAGTTGTTTTTCTCATTTCTTCAGTCACTCTCTTCGCCTCCTTTTCAAGGTGCTACTTAGATAGACCAAAAACAAAACGCCCCGATCTATCTAACCGAGGCGCTCTTACACAATGATACTAATAAATACTATTAGAGTAACATCGCCTTGGTTAAATAAATAAAATCATAGAGACCCCCTACGTATGCGGAGGCAATAAAAGTAAGATTTATTTGGCGATTCTGCTTTTCCATAGTAATTCCAACATAACACAATACTATTTAAACGTCAATATGAGCGGGATACCAGAATCGAACTGGCGCCTTGATCTTGGCAAGATCGCGTACTACCACTATACTAATCCCGCTTCTTTGTTAGTACTAATCCCCCAAAAGGGGGATATATACAAGATACCAAATACTAAATACTAAATACAAGAGATTTTTTATTTTTTCGTGGATTTGATGATATCGTCTATCAACCCGTATTTCTTAGCTTCTTCTGGTGAAAGATAAAAATCTCGATCGGTATCTTTTTCCATTTTGGTCACAGACTGTCCTGTATGTTTTGCAAGAATTTGATTAAGCTGATTCTTCATCTTAATAATCTGGCGTGCCGTAATCTCTATCTCTGAGGCTTGCCCCTCTGCGCCGCCCATTACCTGGTGGAGTAAAATTTCAGCATTAGGAAGAGCGTAACGCTTCCCCTTTTTCCCCGCTCCTAAAAGCACCGCCCCCATAGAAGCCGCGATACCAACACAAATTGTTGAAACATCAGGCTTGATTGCTTGCATAGTGTCGTAGATTGCAAGACCAGCAGTAACCACACCGCCTGGAGAGTTGATATAGAAATGAATATCTTTTTTGGGATCAGTGTGTTCAAGATAAAGCATTTGCGCCACGATAGTGTTTGCAACCATGTCATTTATGGGACCTCCGAGAAAGATAATACGCTCCTCGAGGAGACGAGAATAAATATCGTAAGCACGCTCTCCAAAATTTGATTTTTCTATAACGGTAGGAATTAAGTTCATAGGGTTTAGGGTTTAGGGTTTAGGGTTTAGGGTTTAGGGTTTTTCTTATACCCTAACGGCTATAC
>CAYIOQ010000005.1:0-19489 GCA_964365055.1 uncultured Candidatus Saccharibacteria bacterium
CGGATCGGGGTTGACAACACCCTGCTACGCGCCTGCGATATGGTTCGGAATATATCTTTTTAGTTTCTTGCCTGAACATAAAAAATGAGTATAATCAAGGGACATGAATCCCGTTAGAGGTCGCGATCGCTACTGAATAATGGGATGAAGAGGTTAATGGGGAATTATTAATTTTAATATAAATAAGCTGGTTTGCGATTTTTTTGATCGCGATCTACCTCTAACGGGATGAAAAAGGTGTTTGTTGCTATGTCGGGTGGGGTGGATTCCTCGGTTACTGCTGCGCTCCTCGTAAGGCGTGGTTTTGATGTGGTGGGAGTATACATGAAGTGTTGGTCGGAGAATAATCCTTGCGCGATAAGTGACGAGGCGGACGCTCATCGTGTTGCCGCACAGCTCAAAATTCCTTTTTATACATTTGATTTTGAAAAAGAATATTCGAAGAAGGTCGTGGGGTATATGGTAAGGGGGTATCAAAACGGGATTACACCAAACCCTGATGTTATGTGTAATCGTGAAATTAAGTTTGGGCTTTTCCTTAAAACAGCACTACGTTGGGGGGCAGATTATATTGCGACGGGACACTATGTCAAAATGCAAAAATCAAAATGCAAAAATCAAAATGACAATTCAAAATGCAAAATTATATATAATTTGTTTCAAGCGAAGGATTTGAATAAAGATCAGAGTTATTTTTTGTGGACACTCACACAGGATCAGCTCAAGCATTGTATGTTTCCAATAGGTGGCTATACAAAGCCAGAAGTGCGTGTGCTTGCAAAAAAGTTTGGGCTGTCTACTGCTACAAAAAAAGATAGTCAGGGTATCTGTTTTCTTGGTCAGGTAAAAGTTGATGACTTTTTAGAGAAGAGGTTAGCCGGTGTTAAGCCAGGTTCTATTTGTACTTTGGATGGTGTCGTGGTGGGTGAACATAGAGGCGCAGAGCTTTATACTATGGGACAACGACATGGGCTTGGAATTGGTGGCGATGGGCCATATTTTGTGGTCAAAAAAGATATAAAAAAGAATATCGTATATGTCGCAAAGGAAGATGATACGCAACATTTTAAGAAAGAACTTGTGGCTAAAAAGGTACATTGGATAAGCTCTGTTTCGATTGCTTTTCCAATGCAGATATTGTGCCGGACGAGGTATCGTCAGCCGCTTGTTCGTGCTACTATTACGCCAAGAGATGGAGGGGGTGTACATGTTGTGTTTGATAAACTCCATCGATCGGTTACTCCAGGACAATCCATCGTTTTTTATAAAGGGAAGAAAATGTTGGGCGGAGCAATTATCAAGGTATGAATATAAGAAATTTTTGTATCATTGCGCATATTGATCATGGAAAGTCTACACTTGCAGATAGGTTTTTAGAATTGACAGGGGCAGTTGAAAAACGAAAAATGCGTGAACAGTTCTTGGATCAGATGGATTTGGAACGAGAGAGAGGAATCACTATCAAGTTACAGCCAGTGCAAATGTTCTATCGCAAGGGTCAGGAGGAGTATATGTTAAATTTGATTGATACACCGGGTCATGCTGATTTTGCTTACGAGGTATCTCGTTCGCTTCTTGCAGTGGAGGGGGCAATTTTGCTTGTAGATGCAACGCAGGGAATACAGGCGCAGACGCTCGCGAATTTTAATTTTGCAAAGAAATGTGGACTCACTATCATTCCAGCACTCAATAAAATCGATGTGCCCGTGCATGACCTTGATGCACGAATTCTCGAGTTGGCGCATCTTGTGGGGAGTGACGTCGGCGATGTAAAACTTATTTCTGGAAAAACAGGACAAGGTGTGCTCGAGCTTTTGGACGAGGTGGTCAAAAAAGTTCCTCCTCCGAAGAGAGATCCTTTAAAGCCAAGCCGTGCCCTTATATTTGATTCTCATTTTGACAATCATCGTGGGGTTATTGCGAATGTGAGGGTGCTCGATGGAATTTTTAAATCGGGAGAACGTATTGTGTTATTTCAGAACGATAAGGATGCTGAAATTATGGAGGTGGGGCATTTTAAGCCTGCACTCGAGAAGGCGGATGAACTTGTTGCCGGAGAGATAGGGTATATCGCAACGGGCATTAAGGACCCCGGTATCGTTCGTGTTGGGGATACGATTGTTTTAAAGCGAGATTTTGAGGCAAAAAAAGTTGCGCCATTTCCGGGGTATGAGGAGCCACACCCTATGGTGTTCGTCTCATTCTATCCTGATAGCGCAGATGACTATTTGGATCTTCAGAAGTCGCTCGCAAAGCTTAAACTGAACGATGCGGCGCTTTTTTATGAACCCGAGCAATCGCTTATTTTTGGGCGTGGATTTCGCGCCGGGTTTCTTGGGTTGCTTCATCTCGATGTCACTATTGAGCGATTAAAACGCGAGTATGATATTGTTACCATTGTTACTACCCCTTCCGTGTCATACCAGCTTGTCATGAAAGATTGCACGGTGCGAACTATTTATCGCGCCTCTGATTATGATGACAAAGGAGACATTCTTGAGATACAGGAACCGTGGGTAAATCTCGAGATACTTACCCCCAAGCGTTATTATGGAAGCATCTTGTCGCTTGTCGAGAACTATCGTTTGGAGGTGGGCAATGTTGATAATTTAGGCGATGCGCAGGTGGTTCATTTTAAAGCGCCGCTCGCTGAAATCATTATTAATTTTTACGATGCGCTTAAAAGTATCTCTCAGGGATACGCTTCTATGAGTTATTCTTTTTCTGAGTACAGGGCAGGAGATTTAGATCGTCTTGATGTTATCATTGCGGGAGAGCGATTTGATGGATTTTCAAGAATCCTCCCAAAGAGTAAGATAGAGAGGGAGGCGCGTGCAGTTACCGAGAAGCTCAAAGAACTTCTTCCAAGGGAAAATTTTTCTGTTGCTATACAGGCGACAGTAGGGAGTCGCATCGTGGCGCGAGAGACTATTCCTGCTCTCAAGAAAGATGTCACTGGATATTTATATGGAGGGGACAGGAGTAGAAAGATGAAGTTATGGAAGAAGCAGAAAGAAGGGAAAAAGAAGCTTAAACAGTTTGGAAAAGTCACCATCGAGCCGCACATCTTCTACGAAGTATTTAAATAAATAGAATCTGGAAGCTAGAATCTAGTATCTAGAAGAACCGGCGGTTCTTAAAAACTTCCAGATTCCAGCTACTAGATTCTTGTTTTATGCAGAGATTTCAAACATTGTTGCGTTGGCTACCCATTGTGAGTCTTTTTTGCGTTGGTCTTCTTGTCGGACATCAGGCCTGGAAACGATATGAGAATTACTCTAGTCTCAAAGGGCGGTTGGGTATGCTAGAGACAGAGATAAGGAGTGCTACTAATGAAAATCGTAGTATTTCAAAACAGATCGAGTGGTATAATGATCCAGCGCATCTCGAAGAAAAAGCAAAAAAGGAGCTTAATTTAAGGAGGGAGGGGGAGGAGGTCATTGTGATCATTGACGACAAGACTGTTTCGACAACCATAGCAAGTTCATCACAAAAGTTCGAAGATAAACGATCTTGGTGGGATATTTTTAATTAATTATGGAGATAAAAAATTATATTTTTCGTCAGTATGATATGCGAGGTGTTTACCCCACCGACATCAATGAGGTGGTTGCCTATGTAACTGGAGCTTTTCTTCCCGCACATCTTAATCTTAAAAAACCGAGAGTACTTGTGACGTACGACGCTCGCAAGTCTTCACAAGCGCTTATGCGTGCGCTTGTATATGGGCTAACTCAAGCGGGGGCGCGGGTGGTGTGCGGTGGACTTTCTACAACACCTATGCATATGTTTCTCGTTGCAAAATACAAATATGACCTTGGAATTATGGTAACCGCGTCACACAACCCAGCAGAATTTAACGGGTTTAAGATTAATCTAAAAGGGGCTAGACCGTTTTACGGAGAGAGACTTCAGGCATTTAGCGCTATAATAATGAAGCAAAAGATAGAATATCCCAGTGAAGCAATTGAGACATTGGAGATAACAGAAAGGTCTTATCTTTCTTCGTATGTAGACTTTATCGTTCAACATCTTCCGAAGGGTATTTCAAAGAAGAGAGTGCTTATTGATCCATCGCATGGTGTTGCGGGAATGGTACTCAAGGAGGTTGTAAAGCGGAAGAGGCTTACTAATTGGATTTTTACTGCGGATACTATGGATGGAGATTTCTCAGTGCATGGGCCAAACCCTCTTATGCCCGACGTCCTCTTTAAGTTCCGTAGAGCAGTACGAAAGTATAAGGCCGACGTTGGTGTTATTTTTGACGTAGACGCTGATCGTGTATTTTTTATCCTCTCTGGAGACAAAGGATATGTACCATCGAGCGTTGTTGGTTTTCTTCTTGCTCGCCAGTATGTTAAGCAGATTCCTCGCGCGAAGATTCTTTATGAGGTGCGAGCTGGGACATTGCTTAGAGATGAACTTTTGCGTGCCGGAGCACGTCCTACGCTAGTTCATGTTGGGCATCCGTACTTTAAAGATGGTATTCGTAACGAGAAGGCGCCGTTTGGGTTTGAATTATCCGGACATTATTATTTTAAAGAGTTTTTTTGTGTTGATTCCGGCATTTTTGCTTTTACGAAGTTTCTTGGCGCTGTTCTCAAGGAGAAGAATGGGTTTAAGAAGGAGCTTTCAATGTTTGCAAAGAAACCACACTCACCGGAGATAAATTATATTGTTAAGGATAAGGTAAACACAATGAAGCGGGTTGAGACTCTTTTGGGAGAAGGAAACAAGGTTTCTTATTTTGATGGGCTTTCTATTGAAGCGAAAGATTTTTATGTTAACATCAGACCATCGGGGACAGAGGATCTTATTCGTCTCAATGTGGAGGCAAAAGATGAGCGTATGCTACGGAAGATAATAAAAAATATAGAGGGGCTTATTGGTACTATTTAAATACATGGATCGTAGGGAATGTTGTTTTAAAAATCTATTTATTTTAAAACATGAGAAAAAAAATCTTAGTGTTTGTCTTGTTTGTATTTGTAATTATTATCTCACTATTTTTTTTGAGGATTCAAAAACCATCTTCATTGCCATTACGAGAAGGAAAAATATTTGGAGTGGCGGAAATACAATCTGACAAAATAGTTGTTGTTGTAAATAAAGATTTTACTATTGTACCCTTTCGTATAAAAGATGGAAATCGCACAGAGATTATATACCATACAGAACCAGATACGCTCACTCTAAAAGGAGGGTTTATGCCAACATTTTACGTAGTAAAGACCGAAAAACAAACAGCGTTTGAAAAAGAACCAATACGTGGAGTTACCGAGAAACTTATTATAACAGGATTAGCAGATGGACCTAGGAGGTGTGAGTGTACTATTGAACGAATTACTACATTGTCTATGTATGAAGGTATGGCGGATACAATAGTGATGCAATCGTCATATAAACTTAAGGGGGATAATTCGTTATCTTTTGTTGAGCTTAATGGTGCTCGTTATCAATTTGTTTCAACAAAAAAGGAACCGTTACGACTTTATTATGGACCAGCCGCAGAGACATTATATAAAGATGAGGACTATTTTAATCTCCCAGTGGTGTCCGGATATAGAAAATCAGGCGATCTTCTTGGTGGGGGGACACCGGTCATTGATGTGTGGGGAAGAGAGGGCGGATTTGCTCTCATGCTCTTAGAGCAGGGACCCAGCACGATGCACTTACCAATTTCAGTAGATGATCAGCATGTGGTACATATGGGATGGAAATATGAACCCATTGTAGCATTTAAAGAGCAGGCAGAACTTAAACCTAATGAATTGTATACAATACAACCAGTAGCTTTTAGTGTTCATGAAGGCGATTATTATCTTCCTCTTCGTCGTTTGTCTCGTTTTTTAAAATTAGAAAAAGAATACCCCCAAGGGGCATATGAGCCTTATTGGAAAACATGGGGATTGGGGAGCGATTGGACAAAAGAACAAGTGCTTACTATGCTTGACCAGCTAAAGAATCTTGGATTTAGAGCAATGCTTTTTGATTATGGATGGTTTGAACGAGAGGGAGAGTGGATTCCAGATTCAAGTAAGTTTTTTGGAGAACAAGACTTTATCCAATTGGTGCAAATAATAAAAAAGAAAGGATTTCGTGTGGGGTTATGGTATGCACCACTTCAAGTTGATCCAGAGATTTCTTCATTAAGAAGATTGGTTGTAAAAGACAAAAACAATAATCCATATGAGGACGACGATGATTTATGGAATCTTGATCCTTCAGAACCCGCGGTACAAGATAAAATACGTCAAGATATTGCCCGTTTTCGTAGGTGGGGCGTAGATCATCTTTATCTCGACTCACAACAAGTACAACTTGCGATACCACCCGATTATGATGCTACGCATGTACACAAGGATGATGTACTTGCAAGTTTTCGAGCCCTGCCAAGTATCTATCGTCTCATACGACAAGAGGCAAGGGGGATGCTTGTTGAGATTTGTCCGGATGGGCGATCGCAGACTGTGTTTAACATGCCATTTGTTGATATAAACAATATAGGTGATCCAGGAAGCGATCGTCAGGTAAGAGAGGAATTTAAATCTTTAAAAGCGCTTCGTGGTCCAGTATCGCCCATTAACAATTATATTGATCCTTTTGAAGATAATAGTGTATCTGGAGATTTTGCAAATAATGTTGGATTAGGAATCCCCCCATCAAGTATTATGCGGGACACAAGAGACTTGGGGGAACAATTATGGAAGAAATGGCTATCTCTTTATAAGAAAGAATATTTGGTTCAGGCAGAATATCAAAACCAGTATATTCTTGGTTTTGATATCCCCGAAGGACACGTAATGAAGCATGGCGTAGCGAGATATTATTCATTTTTTATAAATTATGATCCCATACGGGTTTGTCTTAAGCGTACGTGTATGTCTTCTGATGAATTGACTATCGTAGAAGAGCCTGAGCAAAAGTATTATGGTACCATAGAACTAAGAGGACTTAAGAATGGAAAGACGTATCGTGTTAGTAATTATGAACAACAAAAGACAATAGGTTTTTTTAAGGCTGATGAATTTGGAACTATATCTATCATTAACCAAGTAATCGATCGGCATCTTTTGCTTAAGGCAGAAGAGGCGAGCGAGTAAGGTGTTATATAAAGTAACCATGCAAACAATATGGAGTAGAAAAAAAATAATATTTTTGATTTTTTTGTTGATCGTTATTGTTTTAGTGGCGGGTTATAGTATAAAGCGTTTCGAGGATAAAGATCTTATTCCTTTGTATGAAAAAGCGATCAGTGTGAGAAACAAAGAAGCGTCTTTTGAAAAAAGGGTTGACGGGGCATTAAGAATTACCAATTGTTATCCACGAAGTTGTCAGAATCCTGTTTTTTCTCCTGATAGCAAAGAGGTTTTATTTACGAGATTTATAAATGGTTATAACAAGGGTCCCTCAGAGCTTGTCATTTTAAATTTAGAAACAGAAAAAGAAAGGACAATCGTAAAAGCAGATGGAGATAGTGTAAACGTGCCTTTTGGAAGTTGGATAGATGGGAAAATAACGTTTGCATCTGATGAATTGGGGATGGACGAGGTGGTTGTTTCAAATGATGACGGTTCCAACCTGAGACAAATTACAACGACAAAAATAGGCGAAGGACTTAAAATAGAACCTGTTTTCAATCCGAAAGATACAAGTAAGATAGTATTTGAATATTTTATTGGTGAGTATCATCATATTAAGCTTGTTGATACAAATATTGGAAAGGAGTTTTATCTTACGCATGATAAAAAATACGATGATCGACTCCCTAGTTGGTCTCCTGATGGAAAAAAGATATTATGGCAGAGAACCGAGTTGGGGAAAGATGATTGGAAAATCTATGTGGCAGATATTATTTCAGGTATGAATCCTCGTATTGAGAATGTAAGGCGGGTATCAGGTGGTCCCGACGATACGGATAACTCTTGGACATGGGATGGAAACATCCTTTCATCGAGGACTGGTGGAGGGGCGGTTCCTAATATTTTTCTTCTTTCTAATGGTGCGTGGATAGGGATTACTACATCGAGCAGGGAGGATGGCGCGCCTTCGATGGCTCCTGATAAAAAATGGATTGCTTTTGAATCCCACACAACAGAGGATGAACAGAGCGCAAGCGAAATTTGGATAATTAAAAATCTTGGTACGTTAAAAAACGAAGACGTTGCGGTTTCTGATGTTTCCAATTCAGGGAACAAGGTATCACTCCTTTATTTTTTAACTGGGTATGAAAAGTCTGGAGCGTTTGCGAGTATTTTAAATACTTCGTCGGAGTATCTCGTGGTTGATGCGTTTAAGGCGGTACCAAATGATCTGTTTTCTAAGAAAGAAGTTAATACAATGAAGAAGTCTCACAATGTGGTGCTTGCGTATTTAAGTATTGGTGAGGCCGAGGAATATAGATATTATTGGAAACCTGAATGGAAGGAAAAACCGCCGGGTTGGATGGGAAAAACAAATCCTGATTGGGAGGGAAATATTAAGGTAAAGTATTGGGATTCTGATTGGCAGAACATTATCCTTGGATACGTTGATAAAATAGTGGGACAAGGATTTGACGGTGCATATCTTGACATTGTTGATGGATATGAATATTGGGCCGATTCTAATAATGGAGAAAATGAGATACTTGAGCAAGATGTAGCTGCGTCTCAGATGATTAATTTTATTGGGGCTATTAGAGAAAGGGCAAGGGCTAAGAATGTGGATTTTAAAATATTTCCACAAAATGCACCAGAACTCGCTCGGTATGATAATTATTTATCTGTCATCGATGGCATGGGAAAGGAAACAACGTGGTATGAAGGGTATGATGACATTAATCTACAAGGATCATTTACAAAACCTATTGCTAAAGAAATAGTAAAGGAACAATTGAACTATTTGCGGATAATTAAAAAAGCAGGAAAAGTTATTCTTGCAACGGATTATTTTGCACCTACCCAACAAAAAGAAGCAAGTGATTTTGTCTCTAAAGCACGGGTAGAAGGTTTTTATTATTATCCCTCTGATACGAGGAAATTAGATCGTATTAGTATTTTTTTACGTTAAGGTATTTTTTGTTTTCATGATGGCCGGTCTGATATAGTAAGGTATGAGGACAAAGAATTTTAAGGAGGTATACAATCAACTGAATATAAAACAACGAGAAGCAGTCGATGCAATCGAGGGACCCGTGATTGTTCTTGCCGGGCCGGGGACGGGAAAGACACAGATACTTACTCTTCGCATTGCAAATATTTTACTTAAGACAGATATCGGACCCGATAGTATTTTGGCGCTTACTTTTACCGAGGCGGCAGCGACAAATATGCGAAAGCGTTTGTTTGAGATAATTGGTACGCCGGCTTATCGCGTTCGAATTTCGACGTTTCACGGGTTTTGTAATGATCTTATTCAGTCTTATCCTGATACATTTCCAAGAATTGTTGGGGCGAAGAATATTACTGAGGTAGAACAGTTTGGAATTATTAAGGAGATTGTCTTTAATCTTCCCTTGCAATTGTTGCGACCTCATGGAGATGAATCGTATTATGTTCATTCAATAGTACGTGCAATAGGGGATTTAAAACGCGAAGGTGTCGATGATGAAGAATTTAAAATATGCGTTGAGTGTGAAGAGAAAGAGTTTTTCGTGATCGATGACCTATATCACGACAAGGGTGTGCACAAAGGAAAGATGAAGTCAGAGTACAAAACGGTTGAGAAATCGATTGAAAAGAATAAAGAGCTGGGAAGTATCTATGCAGAATACGAGCGTGTACTTCGTGAGCGACGATGTTACGATTACAACGATATGATTATGGAGGTGGTGAGGACTCTCCGCGCTGATCAGGATTTTCTTTTTACGTTACAAGAGAAATATCAATATATACTTGCCGATGAACATCAGGATGTGAATAACGCGCAAAACACCCTCCTCGAACTTCTTGTAAACTATGATTCGAACCCAAATATTTTTATCGTTGGTGATGATAAGCAGGCAATCTTTCGTTTTCAGGGGGCATCCCTTCGGAACTTTTTATACTTTTTAAAAAAATATCCGGGTGCTAAGGCGATTGCTCTAGAAGAAAATTATCGATCAACGCAGATTATTCTCGACGCAGCGCATGGGCTTGCGGGGAGTATGGGTGAATCGGTCTCCGGAATAAGCCGAGAGCTTAGAGCAGTAGAAAAAAGTCTTGGAGAAAAAATAAGGGTTCGTGTTTTTAAGACAACGAGCGATGAGCATTATTTTCTTGCAAGGGAAATAGCGGAACGTATCAAAAACGGGGTTTCTCCGCAAGAGATAGCCGTGTTGTATAGAGACAATAAGGATGCCACGCCTGTTGTAGGGGCCTTGGAGAAGGCGGGGGTCCCGATTACTCTTCAGTCAGATCAGAGCGTATTGGGAGATCTTAGTATCAAGGGTCTTATTATATTGTGTAAGGCCGTTTATTATTTTGGAGAAGATGAGTGGTTACTCAAGGCGTTACACCTTCCGTACCTAGGGATTCATCCTTTTGATGTGTATCGACTTGTTGAGCGGGCAAGCTCTTCGCGTTGTTCGCTTTATGAGGTAGTGTCTTCTCTCTCGCGCGACGAAGCTTTAACGCTAGATTCGCGTGAGGCGGTTCTAGAATTATATGCAAAGCTCGTGCGCTGGAAGAATTTTTCCGCAGAGAATGGAGCGCACGTTGTGTTAGAAACAATCATTCGAGAATCTGGATTTTTGGGATATCTTCTTGGTCGTCCCGATGCTACAAAATGTCTTAATAAGACAACGTCTTTATTTCAAGAAATAGAACGTTTGGCGGGAAATCACGATTCATTTATGCTTTCCGATTGTATTGCTCATCTTGAGCTTGTGGAGAACCATCGCATTGGTTTGAGGAGTAAGGGAGACGATGCGCGTATTGTTGGGGTACAATGCATGACGGCGCATAAGGCAAAGGGGCTCGAGTTTGATTATGTATATGTTGTTGGTGTAACTGATGGGCATTGGGGAAATAGAAAAACAAAAGAGCATTTTAAACTACCTCTTGGTGTATCCGGTCTTGATATTGTCGACGAAGAAATTAGAGGTAATAATGACGAACGAAGGTTGTTTTATGTGGCGCTTACTAGGGCGCGAAAAGAGGTTGCAATAAGTTATGCATCAGAAGACGAGAATGGGAAAGAGGCGATGTTTTCTCAATTTGTTGGTGAGATAGGAAGAAAATATGTAGTAGAAGAGGACGTGAAAGAAGGTGTTTTTTCTTCGCTTGAGGATAAGACGTCTGTATTTGCTCGTCGTGTTACAACACCTGAGTCTATTTATGATAAGGAGTTCGTGCGTCATCTTTTTGAGATACGTGGTGTTTCGGCAACGGGGCTTAATCGTTATCTCGAGTGTCCATGGAAATATTTTTATGTCGATCTTTTACGGGTTCCACAGGCAAAAACAAAACCGCTTGTGTATGGTATTGCAGCGCACGGCGCATTGCGTACATTATTCGAACACCTTAGAAGTGGAGATGCTATTTCTGTCGATATGTTTCTCGAACGATTTAAGGTACTTTTAGAAAAGGAGCCACTTTTGAAACGAGAATTTGATGATCTTTCGAAGAAAGGAGAAAAAGCACTGCGTGGGTACTATGAATGTTATAGGGATGCGTGGCATACCAATGTGCTTAACGAGTTTCGTGTAGAGGGGGTTGAATTATCGTCTCCGGGAGATGATCTACGTGTTCGTCTCGTTGGGCGTATCGACAAAATTGAGCTGTTGGGACATGAAAATGATGTTAACGTAGTGGACTATAAGACGGGCAAGCCGAAATCAAGAAATCAGATGGAAGGATTGACTAAAGATTCAAATGGTGATTATAAGAGACAGTTGGTATTTTATAAGCTTTTGCTTGATCGTTTTAATTCTGGAAAATATCGTATGGTTTCTGGTGAGATAGATTTTCTTGAACCTAATGATCGAGGTATATATAAAAAGGAGAAGTTTACTGTTGATACAAGCGAAGTAACCCTGCTCGGGGAGCAGATTACACAAATGGCACAGAATGTGCGAGGTATCTCCTTTTGGGATAAAAGGTGTGATGATAAAGAATGCGAATATTGCGCGTTGCGCGATATGATGCGTGTTTCATAATATGAACAAGAAAGATTTTCCTATTTTCAAAAATAATAAAGATTTGGTGTATCTCGATAACGCCGCAACTGCTCAAAAACCAAGGGTGGTTATTGACGCAATAAGCGATTTTTATATGCGTGATAACGCAAATGTTTATCGCGGCCTTTATGCTTTAAGCGAAAGAGCAAGTGGTTTGTATGAACAAGCCCGTGAAGCATTCGCTCGCTTTGTAGGGGCTAAGCCACAAGAAATTGTTTTTGCGAAGAACGCTACCGGGGGGTTAAATCTTGTGGCTTGGGGATGGGGGAGAAAGAATTGCAAGGAAGGCGACGAGATCGTAGTTTCACGTATCGAACATCATAGTAATTTTCTTCCTTGGCAACGCCTTGCAAGGGAGAAGGGTTTAATTTTACGTTTTTGGAATCCTGACAAAAAAGGAGTTTTGCATATTGAGGATTTGAAACCTCTCATCACTCGACGTACAAAAGCGGTATGCGTCACGTTGGTTTCGAATGTGTTAGGGGCGATAGTTCCTATAGAAAAAATACGTGAGGTGTTGGGGAAAAAACATATTGTGCTTGTGGTGGATGCTGCTCAAGCGGTAGCACATATCCCAGTGGATGTGAGCACGCTTAGATGTGATTTTTTGGCTTTTTCCTTGCATAAAATGTATGGTCCAATGGGGTTGGGGGTACTTTTTGTCTCTGAAAATCGTTATCGGGAAATGGAGCCAATGCTTGTTGGGGGGGGAAGTGTGCGCACCACAGATTTAACTCGTGTGGACTATGTGAAACCTCCGCATCTTTTTGAGGCGGGTACTCCTCCTGTCGCCGAGGTGGTTGGTGGCATGAAAGCTATTGAGTATCTTTCTCAGATTGGTTATGACGTGATTCGAGGCCATGAGGCAAAACTTACGAGAATGCTTTTTGAGGGTTTTAAAAAGTTTCCTTTTATACGCGTTATGAGTCCAGAGGAGGGGAACGTAGGGGTTGTATCTTTTGTGGTTGATGGTTTACATCCACATGACGTGGGTTCTCTTCTTGGAGAGGAGGGGGTTGCATTGCGTGTCGGGCACCACTGCGCTATTCCTCTTCATCAGTTTTTTGGAATTCATGGAACTGCACGTGTAAGCCTAGGACTCTATAATGACGAGAAAGACATCGTTCGTTTTTTTGAGGCACTTCGAAAGATTGAAAAAATAATTTAGTTTTATGACGTATCAGCAATGTTTAAATAAATATAAACTTTCGAAACTTCCTTATGAGGGGAAGCTGAAAAAGTATACGCAAAAAACACAACAAATAAATGAGCTTTGTGGTGATGGGCTTACCTGTTATTTTTTTATTGAAGATGACATTGTGCGCGATGTTGGTTTTGATGGCTATGGATGTTTTCTCTCTCGTTTTTCTGCGTCGTTGCTTGCGAAGATGATTGTGGATAAATCTATTAATTCATTTCAATCCGTTGATAACCATAAAATGCTTTCTCTCCTCGGGTTTCCAATAAGCCAATCTCGTGAAGGGTGTGTGCTTACACCACTCAAGGCGTTCCAGAGCGCTTTATTTTATCTGTAATTATACGGATCGCGTGATATTATAAACATATCTTTACAATATGGGAAGAATTATGGAAAAAATTACTTCTTTGAGTATGACGGAGAAGTTCGTTCTTACTTCCTTATTGTTTGTGCTATCAGTTCCTCCTTTAAATTTGTGGCCATTTGTTTTTGTGGCTTTTGTGCCATGGTTAAATGTGGTGGCTAGCGAAGCTTTTCCGCTTAAGAAAGTGGTAATGGGGAGCACTTTTCTCGGATTTCTTTATTTTGTATTTTTTCATCATGTGTATCTTGTAAGCGCCCCATATCCATGGCTTGGGATCTCTCCTGTTGTAGTATGGATTACGGTAACTGGTCTTCTTTTTGTGTTTGGTCTATTGCATGGATTGGGGTGGGGTGTATATGCATGGATAGCACGAAGATTAATTGTTGGGCGTATTCAATTTTTTCCTGTAGCACTTTCTGTGTTATGGGTATTTTTTGAGTTAATTCTTTTCCGACTCAATTGGAATATGGGGCTTTCTATTGGTTATGTTATTCCACCTCAGAGCATGTTTGGACAGCTTTCAAGTATCGGTGGAGTGTGGTTTATTTCTTTTTTGGTAGTTTTGGTGAATTGGATGATTGTTCAGGAGATAAAGAGAGAAAAGAGAATATACTTTCGATTTTTTTTCCCCGTATTTATGGTGATTTGTTGGTATTTCGTTGGTTGGTTGTTCCGTGCAAATATTGAGGCAATTGAGGTTCGTGGGAAGTCTATCGAAGGGGTTGCAATTCAGGTAAGCAATGGGGAGGAGAAATATAGTGCAGAGACAAATAATAAATACAAAGTGTTATTACAAGAAGCTCAAGATGGTGCACGATTACCTCAATTTTTTGTAATACCAGAGACTACATATATAATTTCTCCTGTGGACACACAACTTACTCAGGTAAGCTCTCCTTATTTTTTTTCTTCTTTTGAAGATTTACAGAAAAATCTTGTTTCGTCTCTTACTTTTCGCAATTTACTTCTTGCGGGGTTTGTGGATTATCGTAAGCACGAGAAATTATATAATGGAGCTCTTTTTTTAGGTGATGGGAACTTGGAGACAGACTATAAACGATCATTATTCCCTTTTGGTGAGTTTCTTCCTTTAAAAAGATTATGGTCGCCATATATTCAGAGTGCTTTTCGTTTTGTGCCAGTGCAAGATGGTGGTACGCCTCTTATACAAACTCCGCACGGCCCTGTTTCCGTTTTGTTTTGTAATGAGTTGTTTGATCTTTTTCTTGCGCAAGAAGATGTGAAGCGAGGTGCGATGTTTCTCACGGGTCTCGCGAGTGATTATACTGTCGGAACTCGTTATTATGTTGAATGGCAACTTCGTATTGCGGGGTATCGTGCCGTTGAAAATTGGCGTCCTCTCATTTTTGCCGCTTCTGATGCGCGTTCCGCCATTTTTGATGTTACGGGCAGAATGTTATCTGTTACATCTTTTCGCTCTGATTCTTTCGCGCGCGCAGACATACATTTGATAACCACTCAATCACCGTGGACTAAATTTGGAGAATATATGGTTACGTTTTGGGTGGTGGTTGGGATTTTTCTTGTGTTGTTAGCCATAAGGACAAAGAAGGAGGATTAATTTAATTTATTCTCCAGGCGCTATCTCTTGGAACGAAGGCTTTGCGATCTTGAATGTTTTGGTAATCGTTTCCGTTTCTCCAGCGGAGTCTTTTACTACCAATGTTGCCGTTTGCGTTCCTTCAGCTAGAAATGATACTTTTGGTATTTGTAAATTCGTACATCCTGCATGCGTAGAAGGGCATTGTGCGGGACTTCCATTACTAAACGTCCATGTGCGGTTTGAGATTGTTGAGCCAGGGGTAGGATCAGATAAATCTTTGAGATATATTGAACTTCCCGCCACTAATTTTATATTCGCACAGTCTCCAAAGATCACATTGTCTTTTGAACATTCTATCTTTGTAAGAAGGGTGTGTACTTTAAGTCCTGGTGCTACTAGGGCTTTTGTAATACTTGCTCCGCCATTTGTACAGGTGAGGGAATAGTTTCTGTATCCTGGTGGAAGAGGTGGGGGGGTTACGGTTTGTGTTTTTTGTGAATCATTCGTGACTGTTTTAGGTCCTGACCACCCTGTGTCGGTGGGATTAGAGGAGGCGGTACACGTTAACGCATTTTTGGTGATCCATGTAAGTATTGCTGATTGACCACGATTAATTTCTTTTGGATTGATGTCAAAAATGGGAATATTGAGAACCTTGAGTGTAAGTTGGGAGGGAGGTGATGCGCCGGCATTGTTATAGCAAGTGAGTGTATAGGTCGTGTCTTGTGTTGGGGATACAGAAGCCGTGCCATTAATTCCAACAGTTCCTATACCAGGAGAAATAGAACATGATGTTGCATTTGTGCTTGTCCACGAGAGAGTTGATGTTTTTGGTGTTCCGTTGGCGGCTATCATAGTAGGATTTGCGGAAAATGATCCAACCGTTGGTGTTGGAGAAACAACCTTAAATTCCCAATATCCGCCGAGATACCCAGAGCTAGTTAGGTATATTCTGTGTATTCCTGGTGTGGATGGGGCGGTGAGTGAAAAACCAAAATTGCCATTTGTGCTGGTCCAATGAGATCCAGTATAAGGTGCTTCATAATTTTGGCTTTGCGTGATACCCCAATCTGTGGTTATGGTGTGTGTTCCACCACCCCAGCTGTTTGTGCACCCTGAGACATTTGTGTATCCGGAGAGGTAAATGGGGTCTCCTGATTTCACTGTTCCAGCCATTGAGTTTGCGTAGAGTGTAAGATAAGCTGGGATTGCTGCATTAGGGTTGGTGATAAGGTTGATTTGTATAGATTCTGCGGTGGTATAAGTAAAACTTCCACCGACACCCACATAGATGTATCCTGATGCATTTGATCCACTCGAATTGCTACATTTAATGCCATACACTGCTCCTTCGTCAGGGGGAGATACAGGATATCCAATATTGCAACTACTGGCCAATGCGATACCATTTCCCATAACCTTACCGCCCCCCCCACCACCGTAACAATTGCCATGGATTTCCCGCTTATTGGTTATATCAAGATTGTTGTATCCACCTCCCGAAAGTGTGCATGTGGTGGCATTTTGTGCGTTCCAGTCGAGGAAGGATTGGCCGCCGAAGGATGTTGGATTTGGAGTAGCGCTTATAGAATAGAAATTAACAGGTGACGTTTGTTGGGCGTATGTGATATATGCCGCTACTGTTAAAGTAAAAATGGAGGTTATTCCAAAGAAAAGAAGAAGTGTCGCTTCCCTTTTTCTCCTAAAAATAATTGTGATTAATCCCATGAGAAGTGTTATTCCTATAACAAAGAGTAGTTGGTTAAGGCGAATTTTTTGTGATTGTGGGACTTTTTTTGATTCTTCGGCACGTATTTTGTAATCCGGTGAAAGCATATTTGAGTACTCTCCAATAATGGTTTCTCCTTCTAATATGTTTGCCTCCACATATAGTGCTTGCGCCTGTTCTTTAGCTTTTAGGGTGAATATTTTATTTTTAGTTGGTGAAGTGAAATCTATTGTTTCTTTTCCTTCTGCAACTACCCCCCCTTGTTCATTAAACACTTTTACCTTGAGCGTGGAAGTTCCAATATCAATTCTTTCGAAAGTAAATGTATCTATAAGTGGTTTGCTGTAATCTACTCTTATAGTAGACAATGCATTTTTTTGTATGTTTGTGTGTGAAGAAGAAATATTTTCTATGATAATAGTTTTACCTAATACTACATATCTAAATGTGGCAATTGTTCCTTGTCGTTCTCCTCTCGAATTTACAAAGGTGATCGTACCTGCATATACATTTGTTTTGTAATCAAAGTTTGGTAATTGAAATGTGACTTGTTTCTTTTCTTTCGGATTAAGGATTATATTTTTTTCGCTGTAGCTTTTTAACGCGGGTGATAAAACAACACGTTTATAAATATCAATTTTTGGAGTTAATGTAATTTGTTTTGAAGAAGGATTTGAGAGGGTAACTTGATATTTGATGTTTTTGTCTTTGTGGAGTGTGGGACCTTCTTCTGGATTAAATTCTCCTGTGTCGGTGATTAATTTTGGGTCTAGTGCCATGACATAAGAGAACTCTCCTTCTACGTTAAAGGATATTGGGAACGACCAGCCCGTGGGCATACCATTTTTCAGGAATGAGCTTATGATAATTCCAAGATGTTTCCCCGCGATTCCTGTAGGAAGTGTGTATTTGAATTCGATCGTCTTAGATTCTCCAGGGTACAAAAAGAATGGATCTGATGTCTTTGTATCATAAATTGCTTCTGCATTTCCACTAATCTCAAAATTACTTCCGAGGATAATCTTGTAATAAATGCTCGGTACACTTTCTGAGCGCTCATTTCTCAGTATGAAGGATCCGTGTATTGTGTCTCCGCTTTGGTAATTTTGTTTGTCTAGTAGCATATTTATCACGCTTACTTGTGCAGGTGGCCGAAAATCCTGTTGCGTTTGCGCAAAACTCCCTTGCGGAAGGAGAAGTATTGTCGCGAATAAGCCGACCAAAAAGAATTTTGACGTACGCATAATTTTTAAATGTTATTTACGTTTTTTATTATCCCTTTATTTTATCACACACGAACGCATTTGTGTTGTGTAAAGCTTTTTGGTATATAGTAGACTTCTAGTACTTTGAAAAGGAGGAGGGTTGTATGGAACCATATGTTGGTGTCACTGGTGTTATGAGTGACGTTGAAGCCATTTCTTTGCTTAGTGCTATTCCTGTCGCTGGATCAAGACGAAAACTTATGATGGGACTCCTTGCGAGTTCGAAAACGATTGAAGGGGTTCCCAATAAGTGGCCGAATCGTTATCCAACGCTCGAGAATATAGGAAGTATTTTTCAGGACGATCCGCGTGCTTTGAATCTCATTCATTTTAACACAAAAGATCCGAGTTTGCTTTTTGAACAGATGCTTAAAGCGCATAGTTTAGCGGGTCCGCATTGTCATGGGTTTCAGCTTAACGTTGCATGGCCAGACCCAAGAGCGCTTCGCGCATTTTATATGATGAGAAAGGGTCCAACCATTGTTCTTCAGGTGGGTAGCCGTGCGTTCGCGTGTGTTAAAGATTCACCAAGAGAACTTGCCGATAAGATTGCTCAAGAATATGCCAAATACATTGATTATGTTTTACTTGATCCAAGTGGCGGTCTTGGAAGACCGCTTGACGCGGAAGTTCTCAGGGGCTATTTGCGAGCCCTTGGTGTCAGAGGACTTCCTATTGGGCTTGGCGTAGCGGGTGGGTTGAGCGCAAGCACACTTCACCTTGTCGCACCGCTTCTTGATGAGTTTCCAAATCTTTCTATCGATGCTGAGGGGAAGCTGAGGGACGAAGACGACCGCCTTGATATTAGTGCCGCCACGGCATATATTAAAAACGCTTTTACGCTTTTTAAAAAGTAAAAAATAAACCGCTTTGTATGAGCGGTTTTTGTTTTTTATTTATTCACGGATGCGTTGTGCGCCAATCCAGGGGTCATTTTGTTCCATGGGATGATTGAACCAGATACGGGCGCTTGTAACGTCTGCGAGGTGGCAGAGCGCGGCAAGCGGGTTCATTACACGTCTGTGATTGGAGTAGTCATTGAATTCACCTTCGACGTATTTCATTCCGTTTTGCTGGTCAGGTGTAAGAATGATGCCATATTCTTTTAGTTTTTGTGCTCGGAATTCGTGTTGAGCTGCTTTTGTTTTTAGCGCTTCCTTTTCCTGAAGTTGTCCATTGGGTCCAAGTTCGTATTTCCATGGTTTTTCAATGTCGTGGAGAAACACCACA
>CAYIOQ010000006.1:0-18894 GCA_964365055.1 uncultured Candidatus Saccharibacteria bacterium
ACCGTATGTCTACAGAGTAGATTACGGTAACAATTACTTATGGCCTATTGCGCCCGCGCTATTCAAAAATAAGCTTCAAGCCATAAATGCACCCACAAAACTCATCATCTTCAGCAATAAAAACATATTTTTTCTTTTCCGCGTTACTTCTTCTTATAAAAAATAGGAGTGACGATAAAAGCGAGAATCGCCGCAAAAAATATTGCAAATCCACACATAATAGACGGAACGGCATGTCGTGTAGCGGGAGCAATAAGATATACAAAACCAGTAGGAACCACAAAAGAAAGGTACCCAAGACAAAGCCATATAAGCAACCACCTCTTGCGCGATTGTCTACGAAACATGCGAATACCACCATACGCCTCCTTTATGGCAAAAAATAGCGCTCCGAAGTAATACACTGCGTACATTAGTCCCCAATTCTTAGTGGGGTTGAACAAAATATAATTTCCACCGCATACAGGACTTCCCATTATATCAGGAGCAATTATGAAATAGCTTACAAACCCAAAAGCGAGAAGATACCATGGTAAGATAAAAGAAGATTCTTTTGTGATGCGCGAAATAAGATGTAACCCAAGTACAGGCAATAACGTTATTGCAATAAACCCAATATGCGCCCAAAAAATAACATCTTTCCCGCCACAGATATTATATTCAGCAAGCTGAAATATACCAAGCAAAACAAGTACCAGCGCCACAAGCCGACCAAACATACTCGATCTATAACGTAAAAACACATAAAGTGCGGTAATACTTTCAAGCAAAAAAGTAAACAACATCACCTGTGGCGAAAAACAAAAAAACCTAGATCGATCCTTAAAAAACCCCATATCTAAAAGTATACCAATTTCCTCCTCAACAATGAAAAAGTCGCATATCATGCGACTCGTAAAAACTATTATCCTCTTTATTTCCAAAAAGTAGTGCCGTGTTCCTGAAGTTCTAATCTCCCCGTCTCAGGACTATACCGATATACGATCAACCCACAATTCTTAAGCTCTGCTTCTTTAATCTTTTCTACATACATCTTCCCCGTCCACTTTTCGAGATTGTAGCGAAACGCGCGCGCAGTGTCCCCATGTGTTACCACGAGAACTTTTTTACCTGCGCGCATAGAAAACAGATTGCCAACAAAACGATATACCCGCTCACATACGTCAGATTGGCTCTCTCCACCCGGCGGACGCGCATAAAAATAACCAAACTCACTGAAATACTCTTTGATCCACGGAAAATGCCTGTGTGCCTCCTCGATCGTCATGTCATAAGCATATCCCGTATCACGCTCACGGATGCGATCACTTGTACGTAACTTCATACCCTTACGCTCTTCGTGTGTATACGCCCTTAGAATCTGATCGCGTGTCTGCTCTGTACGAAGATATCCCGAATCGTACACAACATCAAAAGCGCCAAATCGCCTACGGATGTTCCTACCCGTAATCCACGCCTGCATAACACCTTTTGGCGTAATAGCTGTCTCATGGTCTGGAACCCCCTTCACACACGCAGCAGACTCCTCATCAGGAAAATAGACGTTCCCCTTTTTTGCAAAATTTCTCTCGGACTCCGCATGGCGCACAATAACAAGTAATGTTGGACGTTCTATGACCTGTGTCATACCTTACCTCCTCGCCTCGCCGTAACTTTAGTGTAGGCGGGCCCATTTTTCAACGTACCAACAAAAAAATAACACAAATTGTGTTGTTTGCCTAGCTTTTTACAAAAACCGCCCTGTTCTCAGTTTTTTAAAACATTAAACCTGAAGAGAGCTAATATACCAAAAATGAAAAGCAGTGTTGATGTGGTGACCGAGACTATACAATAGAGACACAACGCCTTAATTACAAAAATTTGGAGGTAAAGAAACCACAACGAAGCAAGAAACCCAAAGACAGTAAGCAACATAAGAACGCGCAATACTCGCTTGTCTTGCAAGTCAAAATAAACAAACATCCCTATAAATAACACAAAATAATACAACGCGCCCAAAAGTGCCACTGGGACACCTGCTACAACAGAATACTCACTCGTTGTTACCGTCTCACATCCATTAAAAACAGAACAATTGAGCTCAAACCCTAAGTAATGTTGAGCAGTAAGATACGTCGCATCAAGAAATCCAACGAAACTCACTACTGCAATACTAATAAACAGCCACTTAGGAACGTGAAGCGAGTTCATTGACAATAAGCGTCTTAAAATCTTCGTACCCTCTCGGCTGGATCTGCCTTCCATTAAGGAAAAAAGTTGGTGTGGCATTAACACGAGAACGAACACCGCTCTGATAACTCTTTTCCACCCTCTCCTTTATCTCGCTCGAATTCACATCGTTTTTGTACTGCTCAAGATTAAGACCAAGCTCCTCTGCAAATTTAGCAAAAGCCACATCCACGCTAATGGCTTCTGACCACGTCGCCTGACTTTCAAAAATTTTATCGTGCATTTCAAAGAATTTACCCTGTTTCCCAGCCGCCTCTGCTACATACGATGCTATTTTTGCATTTCTATGCTGTTGAAGTGGAAAATGACGATATACAAACGCAATACGATCACCAAACTCATCCGTAACACGTTTTACAAGCGGATAGTACGCACCACATGCAGGACACTGAAAATCACTATACTCAATAAGAACAACCTTAGCCTCCTTATTTCCCTTAACCCAATCAGTAGAAGAAATGGTATCAGTAAGCACAGCAGAGGGAGCCTTTGAAGAAGACACGAGTTTTATCATGCCATAGACACCACCCACAACGAGAAACAATACACCTCCCCAAAGAGCAAGACGTTTCATCAAACGCCCACGCTCTAAAGTCTGTGCTTTTTTTCTCTTCTCTTCCTGTTTTATCTCATATTCACTCTTAATATCCATAATTTTATGTTTATCATTATCCATGCCAAAAGTATACCAAAATCTATAAATAAAAAAAGGTATCATAGATACCTTTAAAGACTTATATCAAAATCTATTTCATCAAAAAGTGGAGGAAATACGTTTAACTTCTCAGATGGAAGTTTTGCAAAAACATGTCCCTTTTCTTTTGAATATGTTGTTGGATCCAATTCGCACATCTCCTCCAAAGGACAAAGATACATATGAAGTACGGCGAGTACCTGCGAAAGAATAGAATCTCGATTAAAAGCGGCGCCATGTAAAATCTGTATTGTATAGGGACTCGTAGCAAAGACAGTCGTAACACCGGGGACCATAAAAAGATCCCCTACCAACAGTGACTCCACCTCCCTCTTGCGAGGAACACGATGAAAGGCGAGCTTATCAGACCCTTCATGAATCTCCCTGTCAAAAGATATATCAATATTGTGGGGGTATACGACCGAATACCCGAGCCGATAACACATCACATACACCACCACCCCTCTCTATGGTAATGAACTGTCGTAATCATACCAAAGCCCGCCCACTTGTCTACATCATCATGGTCGTGGAGTAAGCCAGAAAAAAAGCGCGAGAAGAATGCGGTAAACACCAAACACAATAAAATTATATCGCTGTACAAAACTAATAAATGATTTAATTACTACACCAGCCACCAAAAACGAGACGAGAAATCCAACAATAAGGGCTTTAATATCTTCTGAAGAAAAAGCGTATCCATTTTTAAACAAATCGTAGCCAGTGGCCACCATCATGGTTGGAACTGCAAGAAGAAACGAAAATTCGACAATAGTCTTTCTATCCAATCCCGCAAGAAGCCCCCCAATGATTGTTGCACCCGCGCGAGAGACTCCAGGAACTATGGAAAGGCTTTGTATTAAACCTATCAAAAACGCCTGCCAATACGACATTCCGGAAATTGTTCGTATGGCATGATCTTTCTCTTTGTATCGCATTTCAAACAGAATAAGCACGATACCCCCGAGGAAAAGCGACCACAACACCACAGGAATGTTCCCTAATAAAAAAGATTTGAGAACCTTGTACAACAAAAAACCCACAACACCCGTAGGAATAAAGGCAATGCACACCCTCTTTAAAACCTCACGATCAACAAATAGCTGTCGTGAATAGAGAAGTACCACAGCAAGAATTGCACCAAGCTGAATGCTTATTTCAAAACTCTTGAGAAAGGGGGTCGTCTCCATACCAAGAAGACGTGAAGTAAGAATAAGATGCCCCGTTGAAGAAATAGGAAGAAATTCGGTAACCCCCTCTACTATCCCTAAAATTGCCGCGTGTAAAATATCCATAATTACTTCATCATATCATGCCTCTCCCCACCACAATGTAAAAACGAGGTATGAGTGTGGCAAACATCCTATTTTTTATTGGAAAATAGCTTTTCCAAATGGCACAGAGAATGCCCTACACCACACCCACACTTCGTTATAGTTACTTACATCAATAGTCGCTGGAATTTCATAATTCTGACTTCCCACATTACCCCTTAGAGCACCGAGACGAGTATTCGGATCATATACCCCATTATTTCCTAGATAGACAAAAAGATCAGGACCATTCGTGATACTAAAATCATCCTCAAAACGAATAAATTTCTTTTCTCCGACGATAAGTAGCTTTGCCGTGCCCTCCGCACGATGACCCGCCAACCCAATAAAATCACCGGTGGCAACTTCTTTTTGTTCGACTGAAGAGGATACCATTGAAACTTCAGGCATTTTTTCCTGAACTCTTTTTGTAATAAACAAAGGGGAAGTAAGCCAATAAATGATCGAGAGACCGGTAATTCCGAGAATACAAAAAATAATTTTTTTCATAAAGTAATCATATCATTTTCTTGCACACAAAAACAAAACCGCCCATGTGAGCGGTGTGCTTATTTACCCTTCTTCTCCAATGATTTCTCCATTAGAGATAACAAGCGCCTTTCTCCCCCAACAACCCTTCCGTATCGTTACCATAAAAGCCTCTTCCGGGTCTTTGGGAATCTCCACCTTCCCAGCAATCCACCACTCAGGAAACCGATTGCGGATAAGCTCCTCAAGCTCACTCTGTATCATCATCTCACCTCCTTTCATGAAAAACTTGGCAAAAGAGTGTTGAGAGCGCATCTATGAGAATATCCCTGCGCGAGATTCTCCCCTTCGTAAGCGTAAGGTGCGGATCCGTTTTAGACCCCCCCATTTTCTCAGCAATAATATCGCCTACAGTGGTTGTAGCAAATCCTCTCGACCGCGCTATATCTACCATCCCAACAGGAACCTCGATTCCCACAGAAGTACCTACGAAATGCTTCCCTTCTGGTGTTATGAGCACAATAACAGCCACGTCGATATATCTCCCGCCCAAGCAAACAATTCCATTCTCGATACCAACCGCATATGTGTCAGGATGTTCTTTACGCGCACCTTTAGCTCGATACATAGCGCCACGAGAGGTCTCACGCATACCATAGGGTTGTGCAGACACTCCAGAGGACACATCACAAGAGACAAGGTCAGCCTGAGCATCAATATCAAAACCAAGTTGAATACACGCGATACCAAGTGCCGTATACTTCTCAAGACTTAGACTTCCTAAAGCGAACTTCACAACACCACCCCCTATCCTATAAACAAGATACTAGCTTATCAGTACCAAACCCACCAACTTCCGTCAATCCCGTTAGAAATCGCGAAGGCTTGTAGCGCTTTTATTTCTAACGGGATCAATCAAATCAGGCGCTGTTAGAAAAGATGTTACCATAAGACCCTTCTGTCATCCTGATCCTGAGCTTGCCGAAGGAGAAGGATCTCTCGCTATCAGGTAATCCTTGAGATTCTTCTCCCTCGATGAACTCGGGATCAGAATGACAAAATGTTTACAAGATAGAGCAGAAAATAAAAAAACCGCCCAGATGCGCGGCGTAACATAATTATTTTAGAACTTAAGACTTCTGTTCTTCCTGTTTCTTCGCTCCAGCGCCCGTTCCTGCAACAGGAACACCGCACTTGATCTTGTTCGCCTGTTTCTTCCCCTCACGATGCTTCAGGAGCTTTTCCATACGACTTCCGCCATACACTCCCGGCTTTCGAGGGCAATGATCCTTCGCATGGCGATTTCCACCACCACCCACCGGATGCCCACATTCGACGCACTTCTTCTTGCTCGTCTTCTTCACTTTCTCACCCCCTTTCGTAAAAAACTCCCAACAACCACGCTATCAGTTACTTGCACCGATGCACTACTATATCGATCATCCATGCCACCCCAAAAGGCACCAGTTAATCCCGTAACGACGTTACGAGCCATATCCCTAAATTCCTTTTCTGTCTTTTTATCTTCCTTGAGTACGCTTTCACCAGCCAGAGCAATACAATATAAAACCTGAAGTTCCTCATAGCTCATCTTTACTGTCACTTCTGTCTTCGTCTTCTTCGTTTTCACTTTCTTTCCCCCTCCTTCCGAACCGCTTCAGCGAGATATTGACGAACAAGATCACTTTTGCTCATCTTTTTATGCACCGCCAACGCCCTCAAAGCATCATTAAGTTCCACTGGCAAACGAAAGTATATGAGCACAGCATCATCCTCAAGACTATCCTCCAGCATCGTACATCACCCCTATTTTGTTCTCAACGAACCAATATATTACTACCAATATTTATCAATTTTGTCAACTTCCCGTCCCCACAAATTCTTGTCATCCTGAAGTTTCAACTGAAGGATCTCTCGCTAGTGCAATCCCTAGAGATCCCTCGATCCGCCAACGAGCGGACTCGGGATGACGAATTAGGCAAATTAAAAACACCTCGATGCGAGGCGCTTTACTTGTGTTTATTTTTGTTTCTTTTTTGTGAGCTTCGCACGCAATTCTTTTCCCTCTTCTCGAATAAAGAGACGTGCCCAATCATCAGGTTGCCAACCCTCCTGTGTCCAATGAATCCAATACTCAAGAGCAGTAGGTTGCCCATGTCCCGGATTCAGAGGGTACTCCGCATATCCAATCTCCCGATCAGAAACAATTTCCCCCTCAAAGGCAACAGAATTATCTTCGTTATAAACCGTAAGCATATCTCCATCTTCGATAAAATGCAGAGCATCGTATCCCTTTTTCCCATCTTCAATAAATGACCACATGATTCCCTCACATCCTGTTTCAAAATACCCATAAACAATACCAGTAAGTTCAAGGGCTTCATTTTGAGCTTCCATCTCTTTACTTCTCCTTTTTAAAAAGTACTACACAAAAGATAACACACCAAAAACTTTCACACCACTATGCGGTCGCATAGTGTTTGGAAACCCTTCAATGGGCTCAGGGAATACTACTCTACAAAACCCCACGCGTATGAACGACATAACGAGAGCGGGAGTTGCACGAAAGAGATAGGGTGTCGTAAAACTGTTCTGTTTGAGTTCGATGGCGAATCGAACGAGTTAACAGTTTTACGGAGACACCCTATCCTTTTGTGCCTCACGCGAAGTTCAGGAGTGAATACGCGTGGGGGTTTTGTAATAAGGCTAGTTCTGGATTCCCGATCAAGTCGGGGATGACAAAAACTACACAATTTTCTTTCTTTTCAATAGCAGTGAGTTAGCTACCACTGAGATGGAGCTTGTTGCCATGGCTACTGAGGCAAATATTGGGTTTAAGAGGATGCCAAAGAAGGGATATAAAACCCCCATAGCAACCGGAATAAGAACAATATTATAACCAAACGCCCAGAACAAATTAAGACGAATAGTCCTCATGGTCTTTTTCGATAATACGATTGCCACAGCGACGGATTTCAAATCTTTATTAATAAGCGTAATGTCTGCCGCCTCGATAGCTACGTCCGTTCCGCTTCCCATAGCAATCCCCACATTTGCCGCTGCAAGCGCTGGAGCGTCATTGATACCATCACCTACCATAGCTACCACCTTCCCCTCCGCCTGAATTTTTCTTACCTCAGCTTCTTTTTGGTCGGGTAATACTTCGGCGAGGATTCTCGTAATACCCAAACTACGCCCTATAGCATTTGCAGTCCTCTCGTTATCTCCTGTGATCATAGCAACCTCGATACCAAGCTTCTGGAGAGCCACAAGCCCCTCTCGCGCACTTTCCTTGATGATATCTGCAACCGCGATAAGCCCAACGAGTCTCCCTTCCATACTGATCATCATGACAGTTTTACCTCCGTCTTCCATGGTATCAATTTCATTCCTCGCGCCACCCATATCGATCCCCTCCTTATCCATCAAGCGCTTATTACCAAAAACAACTCTCTTGCCATCAACTGTGGCCTCTACACCATGCCCAGGAATTGCCTTGAATCCCTCAGCCTTGCTCAAAGCAAGTTCTTTTTCCTCAGCCGCTTTTACGATTGCCTCCGCCAAGGAGTGTTCCGAACCCTTCTCGATTGAACCCGCAAGCGACAATAATTCGTCTTTACTCATAGAACCGAAAGAAACAATATCAGTTACTTCCGGTTTGCCTTTTGTAAGAGTGCCTGTCTTATCAAAAATAATAGTATTGATTTTATGCGCGGTCTCAAGACTTTCGGCGTCTTTAATAAGAATACCGTGCTCCGCCCCCTTTCCTGTTCCGACCATAATAGCGGTGGGAGTAGCTAGCCCCATGGCGCATGGACAAGCGATAATGAGAACCGCAACCATGTTAAGAATTGCATACGTCAAAGCCTGATTTGATCCAAAAACATACCACACAACGAATGTCAGAATTGCAAGCATTAAAACAACGGGGACAAAATACGATGACACCAAATCTGCTAATCGCTGTATCGGCGCCTTACTCCCCTGCGCCTCCTGCACCAATTTGATAATTTGGGCGAGCATCGTCTCTTGTCCCACCTTCGTAGCTCTGAAAATAAAACTCCCCGCCTTATTCATTGTTGCCCCCACAACCACATCACCCTTTGTTTTATCGGTTGGAATACTCTCACCCGTCACCATAGACTCATCAATACTAGACTCACCTTCAATAATAGTTCCATCAACAGGGATTTTTTCACCTGGACGAACACGAATACTATCACCTATCTCTACCTCGCTGATGGGGAGATCTATCTCCTTACCATCGCGAATGACTCGGGCTGTTTTTGCCTGTAAGCCGATAAGTTTCTTGATAGCCTCAGACGTTCCCGCCTTTGCCTTTGCCTCAAAATAACGACCAAGCAAAATCAAACCAATAATAATTGTGGCTACATCAAAATAAGGCATAGGTTCGATACCAATACCCATAACAACATTTGGAAACACAGCGATAAACGCGGAGTAGCCATATGCAACTGTGGTCCCGATCACCACAAGGGTGTCCATGTTCGCCGTTTGATGTCGAAGAGCAGAAACCGTAGCCCTATAAAAACTCCACCCCGCCCAAAACTGTACGGGAGTCGCTAAAAGTAATTGCACCAAAAAATTCTGCAACACCAAAGGGGACGTCTTGATAAGACCAGGGAAGCTCCCCCAAAGAATAAGCGCACCCAAAAACAAACTCACACCAACCCTAACACGCAAATCATCAAGTTCCTTTTGTTTTTCCTTCTTCTCCTCATCTTCCGACTTCAATTCCTCGCTAACCATTGCCTGATAGCCAACGCTCGATACCGCCGATTCCAAATGCTTGTCGGTAACCTTTTCCGAATCATAAACAACCGTTGCCTTCGTAGTGGCTAAATTTACATTCGCCTGAAGCACACCATCCACCTTTCCCAAAGCGTCTTCCAAAAGATTAACGCACGAAGCGCAATGCATTCCCTTAATCGAAAATGTTTTTTTAATTTCCATAATAATTATTTAACTACTTGTAGTGAGTTTATCGAACTAGGATTTTGCCATGAAACATACCCATCCCGCAAGAGTAAATAAACTCGCCACTTTGATGAGGAGTAAGTTCAATGGTTACTTTTTTATTAAGCGGGAGATACTTACGGACACTGAAATCACCCAACACCACCTCCTCCAAGCACCCACTAGGGTCTTTGCGAATAAAATTAAGTTTAATAGTTTTGTCCTTAGGTATGGAAATAACTTCGGGAGAATACCCACCATCAACGACTATATCGATCGAATCTGTCACAGCTACCTCTTTATCTTTCTTCATAAGAAAAAACCAATACGTAAAAGCGATACCCAAAAAACCAATTATTGTTACGATAATCTTATCCATAATTTTAATTTTGTTTAGTAACTATGCAATTTGCGATCTTTGGATCACATACTGGAATATTAGGCACAACCCTAAACATTGCGCCACGTGTTGTCATGCCCATAGGACAATTAAAAAGTATAGTTCCTACCTCTTCTGGAGTAAATTCTATAATAGTAGGGCCATCCGCCAAGAGAAATTCCGTTCTCTTAAGCTTTGGGATAGAAATAATCTGAGCACACCCTTCGGCAAGGGCACCATCAATCCGCCACAAAACAGGTATGCCCTGCGTAACCGTGAATCGAGATGGATAATAACTCAAACCACGAACACGCATCTCAACGATCTGTTTGCCATCAACAATACGTACGTTTGGATCGGTCTTTGTATCCACCACTCTATTACTACGCAATCCATCAAACAGAGAACGTATATTGATATTCAATCCTACAAGAGCAAAACCACCATCCATGCTTACTATTCCCAACACAATTACCGATACTCCGGCAAACTTCAAAAAGTAATCTCGAAAAATACCCTTAGCAAAACTTGAAATAGCAGAAAGAGACATAAGTGCCGGAAGCGTCCCCAAAGAAAACGCAAGCATTGTGAAAGCCCCCGTCCAAACATCTCCTTTTGAGAGAACATAGAGTTGCAACGCCTGCGTAAAACCACAGGGGAGAAAAAACGTAGAAGTTCCTAAAAGAAAAGGAGCGAACACACTATCCCTCCCGCTCCAGTCATGAATCTTGTGCGCTAAAAACTTGGGCATCTTAACCTGAAACCTCCTCATCCATGGGAACAACTTTAGAATTTGAAAACCAAGGACGATCATCACAAGACTTGCGAGAATAGTTACGATACCCGTAACCCTTTGCGACAAAGTGAGTACGGAACCCAACGCGCCAATAGCTCCGCCAAGGATAGTGTACGAAACAACACGACCCACGTTGAAATACAGCGTAGGCTTTAATTTCTCTAGACCGCTCAAGTTTGGAAATCGTTCGTTATATTTTGCCGCAGTAACAAGGAGTAATCCGCCCGTTACCGCCAAACACGTAGAAAGTGCTGCCACAAGCCCTATAAGAAATACAAATCCGTAGCTCATCCCATCGGAAATTCCAAGGCGAGGAAGAAGGTTAAACTGTTTAAAAACAAAATAGATAGCTGTGACAATAAAAAGCACTGCCACCATTTCGATGTAGTCTTTTTTCGTATTTTTCACCCCATTGCCATGAGATGCTAATGTATCGGACCACAATGAAACACGATACCCATCTTTTTTGATAGCCTCTTCAAGCGCAGATATGTCCGGCTCCTCGAAACAATAGAGCTCCGCCCTTCCATTTACATGGTTTACATGCACCTTACAGACGCCACCAATCTCCTTCCATCTCCTCTCAATCAGCACCTCGCAACTCGCGCAATGCATTCCATGAACCTTAAGTTTTATTTTTTTAAGTTTTTTCTGCGACATAACAAACCCTACTTACCTTCGAGACTTGAATTATGCATCCAAACATAATACCAAGCAATAACCCAAGAACCAATAAAAACATACACTGCTCCAAGAAAAAAACTGTTAACATTTAACCATGTAAAACCTGGTAGTGTTTCAAAAAACATGTGATGTAACTCTGTTACCTGAACACTCCTTAGTGGCAATAATCCACCGAGAAGACATAACACATAAGCAATTTCCCCACCCAAAATACATTTCCATCCATATGATTTTAAAGATAGTTTTCCCATACCTCGTAAATAAAATTAGTTACCCATCATTTGATTCATTGCGCCATTACCGCGTGTCACATCTGCATTATCGCTCATATATTTTTGTCCTAACATCTCCATATCCTTTCCCTTACTCATCATCATATCATCCTTATACCTCCCCCCCAACTCCTGCATGGTAAGACCAGTGGACTTCATCATTTCACTCATCTGTTTAATATCTGACGCCTGCTTCTTCATCATAACAATTGAATCCTCCCTCTCCTTTGTAAGAACGCCTACATTAACAGAACTTTTGCCAGTGGTATAACCAATGCCACCAGCGATAACAAATGTTGCTACTACTGCGATTATTGTATTGTTGTTCATAGTTTTTAGATAATTAAATAATTTTTTATAAACCATACTTGATGACCCGCTCCCTGTTTGGTGGCTCACGGCCATGATTGTTGTAGTCCATACTATTAGAATCCCGATGATGTTACATCCCCCTTTCGTAACGCCGCCTCTTTTCCAAAACGATAAAATAGCGCTGGAGTTAGAAAGAGTGAAATAACTGTCGAAGAAATAAGTCCACCAAATATCACGATAGCCAATGGATTAAGCATCTCCTTTCCGGGATCACCCCCCGAAATAATAAGAGGTATGAGAGCAAGCGCCGCTACAAGCGAAGTCATTAACACTGGCACCACACGATCAAGTGTTGCTCTTACAATCGTCTCGGGCACAAACGGCAACTGTTCCTTCTGCACAAGCATTAAACTACGACCAATTAACATAATTCCATTTCGGGACACAATCCCCGCAAGTGAAATAAAACCAACGAGATGCGCAAGATTTACTGATCCGCCTGTAAGCCACACTCCAATCATTCCACCAATCAAGACAGTCGGAATGTTCGTCATCACCAAAAGCACAATAGGAACAGATTTAAAGGCATAATACAAAATACCAAAAATCATCATCACGCCAATAATAAATACAATCGCCAATCTTTGTGAATTCTCTTTTTGGCTTTTATAATTCCCCTCAAATGAAAGAGTCACTCCGGTAGGAAGCTTTTGCGATTCGAGAGCCCTTTTTGCCCCCCCAACTGCGCCGACCACATCAGTGCCCTGATAATTTGCAGAGACGACAAGAACACGCTTACCTCCTTCATGATCAATACTGTTGCGCCCACCCTCAAGCCGGACATCGCCTACACTTCCTACTGATGCTGCGCCCATAAATGGCAAAGCCAAGTCACGCAACGATGCCATACTCCCCTTCGACTCAACATCATAGCGCGCTATAACATTTACCGAAGCAGGACCAAGACGAACTTGTCCTAAATTATCCCCCATGATTCCCATTTCAAGATCGTTAGCAACTTCCCCGGGAGATAAACCATACTCAGCCAATCGATTCCTATCTACATAAATACGAAATTCTGGGACAACTGTGTTCTGTTGAATACGCGCATTTGATATTCCTTTTTGTTTTTCAAGCTCAGCAAGTACCTGTTTGGCCGCACGATCCATCTTGTCTGGATCATCGCCAAACACCTTAACAACAATGGGCGACCTCACCCCCGAAAGCAACATTTCTACGCGGTGTGTAATCGGCTGTCCCAAGCTAAAATCAGCTCCACCAAACCTATCAAGTACCACCTGGATATCCTTAAAAATTCTATCACGTTCCCCTTCAAAGCCAGGTTTAATTGCAATCTGAACCTCACTCGAATTCGCACTACCCCCATGCGGATCAGCCAGTGCTCGTCCAGCGATGTTACTTACCTGTCGCACACCCCTTACTTCACGTATGGCATTTTCAAGTCTTATCATGTACTCATTCGTTGTAGAGAGCGCCGTACCAGGTGGCAAAAAAACCATAGCCACCATAGAGCCTTCATTAAATGGCGGAATTCCTTCTTTACCAGCAAAAAAATACATCCCCATCGTGAGAAAAAGAGCAATGACCGTAATACTGCTAACGACCTTCACATTGGTAATACACCAATAAATCCACGGTGCTATACGTTCCTTAATCTTTTGTACAACCCTAGTTTCCTTTTCGTGTCCAGCCAAGGACCTATCATTAAGCAATAGCGCAGACAAAACTGGTGTTACTGTAAGCGATACCACCATAGAGGCAAAAAGAGAGACAAGGTACGCAGATCCAAGCGCAATAAGAAGGCGCCCCTCAATCCCCGGCATAAAGAATATCGGAAGAAATACCACCGCAACGAGTATTGTTGCATAGACAATTGAATTACGAACCTCTGTCGAAGCAGATAAAACAATATCTTCACGATCCTCTTTCTTGCCACCAATCATCCATAAACGTAAGCGACGAAACACATTTTCCACACCAACAATCGCATCATCAACAAGTTCCCCCACCGCAACCGCAATACCCCCCAAAGTCATCACATTCACAGAAAGACCAAAAGCCTTAAATACAATCGCCGTTGTGAGAATAGACAATGGGATCGCTGTGAGCGTAATCATCGTCGTCCTCGTATTCATAAGAAAAATGATAAGCACTAAGATAACGAGAATGGTGCCATCAAAAAGCGCCCGCTCAACGTTTTCCAATCCTGCGCGAATAAAATTTTCCTGCCGAAAAAGATTTGAGTGAAGCTCTACTCCGGTGGGCAGACTGGCCAAAAGCGAATTAAATGTTACATCCACCGCATCAGTAACCGTAAGCGTCTCAGCATCCGGTTGTCTAACAATTCTCAAGATAACACCTTGCTTACCGTCGATTGCTCCACTCCCACGAACGATACTCGCTCCTTCTACGACCGAAGCAATGTCACCAAGCCGAATAGGGCGTCCGTCCATGTTACTACGCCCAATAGAAATGTCCTGCAGTTCAGTGGCTTCTGTTGGCGCTGTAAGAATGCGAATAACAAATTCTTTTTCATCCTCCACGAGAAGACCTCCGCTTTTATTCGTAAGCGTGTTCTCTACGTTTTTACGAATATCGTCAATCATTACTCCAGAACGGCGCATGCGTTCGGCATCAATATTTATCTGCCACTCACGAACATCGCCACCCATCACAAGGACATTAGCAACTCCCGGTATTTTGAGCAGCACTGGACGAATTGTCCAATCGGCAAGCGTCCGGAGCTCCATTGGTGAAATTTTTGGGTCAGACGACGTGATTCCAATCCAAACAATTTCTCCAAGAAGAGACGTCGATGGACCAAGTGTTGATTTTACGCCTTGTGGCAAAACCGCTTGTGCCAAACGTTCTTGTACTATCTGTCTATTACGCAAAGTATCGCTTCCCCAAGCAAATTCCATATTAACCGTTGCCTGTGCGAACGAAGCGCTACTTCGTATGCGATCAACCCCAGGAGCCCCAGCAAGCGCCGACTCAATCGGATTAAGAATAAGGCGTTCAACCTCCTCAGCGGCCATACCGGGACTTTCTGCAAATACCGTGACAGTTGGCTTATTAATGTCCGGTAGAATATCAACTTTCATCGTAACGACACTCCAAAGACCAATTACAGTCACAAGACCAGCAAGCGCAAGTACAACAATCTTATTACCAAGCGACCATGAAATTATTTTATTAAACATGGTAATAGGCGTTACATTTCCATTCCTCCCATAGGTTCCTCGCCACTCGACTTGGCGGGAGTATTCGTTGTATCACTTGTCTTTTTTCCATCATCAAAAAACATGTCCTCTTTCATATCAGACGTAGGGGTAATAATATAACTATCACCATTCTTCAATCCTTCATACACCTCTACCGACGCGCCCAACGTACGACCAACAATTATCTTTCTTGCAAAAATCCTGCCAGCTTCTGACACACCCCACACATACGGCTTGCCATCTGCATCCCATAGTAACGACGAAAGTTTGACAATCGGAGTCGTCCCGTTTTGCGGGACAAGAACACGAACTGACACAGCGACAGGCCAATCAACAGGAGCAAGAAAACTCGCATCAGCCATATATGCCCCCGTCATATCAAGCGAAGTCCCTACTCCAGTCAACTTTACCTTTTGCACATCCTGTGAAAAACCAGGACGCACCACAGAGAGAATTTCTCCTACCTTTGGCGTACGTACATTGCTTGGAATTTGGAATCGCACAAAACGCTCCGATGCTCTGTCGGTATTTATTGAAGCAACGGGCATTCCTGGTTCAACGAAATCACCCACCTTTTTATTAATCGTAGAAATAACACCTGACCTAGGAGCAATAATAGCAAGACCACCAACAATACTTCGCTCAACAGTCGCATATGATTTCTCTGCGGCAATCGCCTCAGCATCAGCCATCGCAGACATCTTTTCATTTTCAGCTATTTTTTCTTGAATTTCCTTTTTTTGTTCTGCGTACTCTAAGGCGTATTCAGCCTCCTTCATGGTAACCATCGCCTCAGCTTCACGATATTTTGCCAACATATCAAAAAACTTTTCCTGATCTTCGGCGGCCATATCCCGCATATTGACGAGATCTTCTCCGACACTCGTATTTGCAAGACGCGCAAACGAAGAAAAATAACGTAAAGCGATATCCGCAGGAAGCGCATCTGAATTCTTAAGTTCCCGGACCAGTTGCATAAACAACTGCCCATATACATATTGATTTTGCTGATCACCTGCCCCGTACATACGATTAAGACTGCCCGAATTAAAAAAAGAAATTATGTTTACATTGCTTACGATTTTTGCATGCTTTGCGAGGATTTGTTCGAGAGACGCACGAAGATTGTGACGCATAGTAGTCGCCACACCCCTCACCTGCTCAACCGCGGTGCGTGCACCACCAGAACCACCATCCTTATTTGTAGTTATTTCTACCGTCTGTAAAAGAGCACTAAGTTGTTCATTGTTTAATTCAGTAAACCGTTTCGTCGCTGTAGCTTGTGCCCGCATTCGGGCACGTCCTTCAGCCTGTTCCGCAAGCATCTGTACTAATTCTGGCATTGCGGGTGGAGCAGATAAAAGCGCAAGTACCTCACCAGCCCCCACACGTTCACCAATTTTGACACGCCATTCGATAATTGTTCCATCGCGTTGTGGTTGAATTGGGACATTGCCATAAGATATCACCTCGCCAGGCCACGAAGCGCTCAGTTGGGTTGAATCAATTGGTAACTCGCTTCCAACCACCGCGACATTGCTCGTCTCTGTATTTGTTGCCCCCTCCGATGCCGTCAATAGGGAAGCCAATTGTGCCCTATTACTTACGTCACGCACAGCATATACCGAACCAATAGCAAACATGGTAAATAAAATGAACATGGGTAAAGTCACTTTTGTACGAAGATATGAGATATATACAATAATTTTTTGTTTCATAGACTATTACATTTTAAATATTATTTACAAACAAAAAACCCGCTTATTAGGACGAGTTAAGGCACGTAAAAGACTCCCGTCTCCAACGTGCTGCTACGTTACAGATGGACTATGTTGCAACAAAGAAAGCCACCGTGTTATTTTTTTGCTAAACGACGAAATACAATACAAAATATCACGCAATTGCCAATGAACAAAGGAAGATAAAAAAACTTGTGAATATATAAAAACAATGAGTGTAGCATACGCAACAAATAAGAGAGATAAAAATAACAGAGCGATATCGGAATGAAGAGGAATATTCAAAAGAGCATAATATACAGAAACGTAATGCTCCACAAGAGACAACGTATCCCGCGGACATAGCGATACACCATCAAGCGCTGAAAATGGGCAATCTCCCACGATAGATCCATCCGCTCCATGTATCATCATGGCAAAACTAAAAAATACAACCGCAAGAAACGATATAAAAATGAAAGATATCACAATTTGTTTAAATACAGATGACATGTCTATTTTCGCTTAAGACGATATACCTTAAGTATCTCACCAATTGCCTTTTTTTCCTGACCCTTCTTAATTTGATGCACAACACACGTACTCAAATGATTTTCCATAAGCACATCCTCAACACCCGACAACGCCTGCTTCACCGCGGATGTTTGCGTAATAACATCGATGCAATAAGTATCCTTTTCGATCATCTCCTGCAACCCACGCACCTGTCCCTCAATGATCTTGAGACGTCGTATTAGTTTTGGTTTATGTATTCCATGCATATACTATATGCTATACCCCCATGGGGTATATGTCAACCCCCCATCACTTGCTTGCCTGCCCATGATGGTTGATTAAAAAATATTCACAATTATAACGCGTCATAATGGCACCCATCCATCTACGGGCTTCCTCCTGCGCCAAGGCTTCGGAGGACACGTCCGCCTACGGTTCTATTCAGATAAGAAAACGCTATGCGATCGCATAGCATGCCAATAAAACAAAGAGCTCAAACAAAAAGAAAAACCCAACACGTCCTTGTGTGGGGCTTGAGCTTTTGCTCTTTATTTCTTTTTTATCGCCTCACCCGCCATAGCCTTGGCGAAGGCGGGCACAGAAGGACCAAGGTCAAAGGGTAATGAAAATACTTTACTTACGATGGGTAAAGACGAAGGTGTAGCGACTATCATAGAAGTAAGAAGGCCAGGCGGAGGCCCAGCCCAGCTGAGGTCCGAAGGTATCATAACTTAACGTGAACAAGGGCTTTAGCCTCACCATGTGATAGGACTCATTGTCATACGAAACCGCCCCTAGCGGTAAGCCGTGTTGTTCCCATACGTCAGTAAAAACAGGCTCCATCGCAATATGAAAACACTCGTAGTAAGGCCTGTGCTTGTGCTGCAGTATGAGCTGTGGACCGACTTCTGCGGGGCAGTAGTCCAAACCGAGCTCTCTTGCACGGGAGATGATGTACTTGTAATTTGCTCCACCCCTAAGACCAAGTTCTGCGACAGTGACCTTCACGAGGCCAATCCTCATCTTCTTCTTACTCAGGGGTATATTGCTCAATATACTGTACACCTGTTTGTACACGTTCGTTCCCGCCACCATGAAGGCAATGCGGAAAGACTTAATGTCCTTATGGGTTCCAAGCCAGATCGTCTTCCAAGTCGGGAACGTCGACATGATAACAATCTCCTTTTCGTTTTTTTGATGCCGTTTCCTTTACCGCGAAAATTCTCTTTTGAAATGCAACTTCGTACACTACAAAGGTATGAAGAAAAAA
>CAYIOQ010000007.1:0-2172 GCA_964365055.1 uncultured Candidatus Saccharibacteria bacterium
TTTCTATTTTTATATAATTTCCATAGCCTCCATTCCATCCACTTTTCGCCTCGAGAACTAGCCCTTCTGCCGCAGCCACGATATTTGATCCACACGTATTAGCGATGTCCACCCCGTTATTTCCATGCAAAATACCCTGATTATATCCAACCGCCGGCGCTCTAAAATATCCCCGAATATTTATTACATTTTTTGAAGAGACAATGTCTTTTTTTGTATATGGCATCGTAGCATCGGGAAGAATAAGCACATCACCCTCCTTAATAGCACCATGAACAAGCTTATTATAAGAAATAATTTCTCCCACCTCGACATTATATCGGACGGCAATTTCCTCAAGAGATTCATCCCTTTTAACTTCATGTCGCACGCCACTCACGGGAAGAATAATAAGCTGCTGTCCTCGTTGTAATTTTTGACGAGAGGTAAGGTTGTTCTCTAAAACAATAGTATCGACGCTTACCCCAAAATACATCGCAATCTCCTTAACAGTATCTCCCTTACGTACCGTGTAAGCCACGACACCATTCTTATCCGTTGTTGCCATAACGGGAGTAGTGTTTGCCCTGATTGCGTGGTCGCTTACTTCAATAGTGAAAAAAGAATCATCTTCATCGCTAGAAGAATCGTAAAACTCAGGGTTCAGTGGTCCAGCAGACCCTAAAAAGGCGGATTGCTCAGAGGTATCACTAGTATCATAAGCGAAGACTGATTGTACCAATTCTGTGGTAAGATTTTTCTGGTCATATGAATATAGCGAAGAAAACAAAGAAACATTGGTGTGTAAAAAATAAAAACCGATAGTGAACATCACTATCGTGCTTAAAAAGATTTCTTCGGAGTACAAGGTGAGATATTTTCTACATAAAGACAAAAAAACATTCTTTGTACGCACAAAAAGAGGAAAAGACTCTTCGAGAAAGAGCCCCCATAATCGACGAATATTGGATTGTGGTCGCGTTTCGTTCATAACATTAGACAAACCCCCTCGCGATGACCTTTTTAAGTCTATCATAGTCTGCTACAATACAGCAAACACAAAATGCACTCTCAACTTCTAGACCCATTAAACCCATCTCAACGCAAAGCCGTCGAAAAAACCGACGGTCCTCTTCTTATTATCGCTGGTGCTGGCTCAGGGAAGACAAAAACCCTTACCCATCGCATCGCATATCTTATCGAACAAGGTGTTCCCGCGTCCTCCATCCTCGCAGTAACCTTCACCAACAAAGCCGCCGCTGAAATGCGCAGTCGTATTCATAATCTTCTAGATTCTAGATCCCAGATTCTAGATTCTTTCGTTGGTACCTTCCACAGCCTCGGTGCAAAGCTTCTTCGCGAAGAGGCCGTACAATTTAGAAGAACACGCTACTTTACGATAGCTGATGCAGACGATGCGCTCTCGATAATAAAAACAATTACTAAAGAGCTCAACCTCGATAAAGAAAAATTTCCTCCCCAACAGATTCTCTCCTCTATTAGTTTCAGAAAAAATAATCCCGACAAAGAACGAAGCGAACACAATTTTTATGAATCAGTAATAAATAATATCCAAACAAAATACGAAGAACAACTCCTCACAATGAACGCCTTTGATTTTGACGATTTAATACTAAAACCAGGACTGCTTTTTTTACACAACGAGGACGTGTTGAAAAAACACGCCTCCCGCTGGCGCTATATCTTGATCGATGAGTATCAAGATATAAACCCGTCCCAATATCTTCTTATGAAACTTCTCGCCCAAAGCCACAGAAACATCTGCGCAGTAGGGGACGATGCGCAATCTATTTACAGTTGGCGCGGAGCAGACTTTACTATCTTCCTTGATTTTGAAAAAGACTGGCCTGAGGCAACCACAGTTCTCCTTGAAGAAAATTATCGTTCAACACAAAATATTCTCTCCGCGGCAAATGCCGTAATTTCGAACAATAGCGTAGGAAAAGAAAAAAACCTTTTTACTCAAAACGAGGCAGGCCCCCCCATTTATCTTGTAGAGTCTGACAGCGATTCACACGAGGCGCGCATTTGCGTAGATACTATTTTAGGGCTTATCAAAAACCGTCTCGCTCATCTCGACCGTATTGCCATACTCTATCGCACCAACGCGCAATCTCGCGTCATTGAAGAGATGTGCATACAAGCACGTATTCCTTATCAGGTGATTGGTGG
>CAYIOQ010000007.1:2272-17977 GCA_964365055.1 uncultured Candidatus Saccharibacteria bacterium
CCGAAGCCATTAATTATCTCGTCCGAGAAATTAAATTCAAAGAATATCTCAACCTTAAAACAGAGGAGGGGATACGCCGATGGGAAAATGTCCAAGAACTCATAAACGCCGCCTCCCAATATGACACACGTGGAAGTGATAAAATGGACAATCTTTCTGCCTTTCTCGAAACAGCAAACCTCTATCAAGACGCTGACCAAGAAAAAGACTCGTTGAAGGGCATTAAACTCATGACTATCCACGCCTCAAAGGGGCTAGAATTTGAAACGGTATTTGTGGTAGGCCTTGAGGAGGGGGTGCTTCCTCATGAGCGAAGTTTATCTGAAGACATCGCCCTCGAGGAGGAACGCCGTTTAGCCTACGTCGCCCTCACACGCGCAAAAAAAGCCCTCTATCTCTCCTTTGCACGCCAACGTAAAGTGTTTGGTACATTAAAAATGAACCCACCATCACGCTTCATCGCAGAAATCCCAGAGGCACTTATCGAATACACCAACGCCACCACAAGCCACACCCACATCGACGAAGACTTTATAGAATACAACTAATCTTATGAACAGACTCGGTCAACATTTTTTAATAAATAAATCTGTTCTGGAACGAATAGTGGATACTATCACTATCCAAAAAGGGGATACGATTATCGAAGTTGGTCCAGGCCACGGAGAACTTACCGACGAAATCTTAAAAAGAGAGAAATCGTTTCGTCTCATTCTCATCGAAAAAGACGAAGGTCTCGCGGAGAACTTAAAAGAAAAATATAAAGATAAAAAAAATATCGAGATCATCACCGGCGACGCATTAAAAATAATTCCATCCTTACTACACCCTAAACCCTACACCCTAAACCCTCCGAAGATTGTCGGCAACATCCCTTACTACCTCACTGGCTTTTTACTACGCACACTACTCGAGCTCGAACACCCTCCAAAAGAAATAGTTTTTACTATTCAAAAAGAAGTGGCGGAACGTATTATTGCTAAGCCTCCCCACATGAATCTCCTTGCCGTCTCCGTGCAACATTTTGGTACACCGGAACTCTTATTTACAATTCCAAAATCAGACTTTAATCCGCCACCACAAATAGACTCCGCAACAATAAAAATAACTTCTTATGCTAACGAGCCAAAAAGCAAACAAGCTAACGAGCTGTTCTTCACCCTCATCAAAGCTGGATTTTCTCACCCCCGAAAACTTCTCATCAACAATCTCTCCGAAGGTCTCGGTATCGAAAAAACAATCCTCGAAGAAGCGTTTAAAAAAGAGGGGATCAGCCCCACCGCTCGCGCCCAAGAACTTTCTCTAGAACAATGGCATGAAATCCTTGAAATTGACATATTTTAAGGATCTATAATCCTTGAAATTGACATATTTTAAGGATTATGTATACTAGACCTATGGAAATACCACGATATTACCAAAATCTAGGCACCTATATAAAACCCAATAAGGTTCTTGCTATTTTTGGCCCACGCCAAGCAGGAAAAACAACCCTTCTAAAGGCCTATTTGAAAACGATTGAAAATACGTTGAAGTACAAACTTGATTCAGGAGACGACATACGAATTCAAGAAGTATTAAATTCAAATGATTTTTCAAAAATAAAAGAATACGCGAGGGGATACGACATTATAGCCATCGACGAAGCTCAAAAAATAAAGGGCGTGGGGGAGGGTTTAAAAATCATGGTTGATCAGATCCCCAACATCAAACTTATTGTTACTGGTTCTTCATCCTTTGAACTTACTGGTCAAATAGGAGAACCTCCTACGGGAAGAAAAACAACACTTACTCTTTTTCCTATTGCCCAAACTGAATTAAAAACTCTCTATACTAATTATGAACTTAAAACAAAACTAGAAGACTATTTGATTTATGGAAGTTACCCAGAGGTGATCACGCAAAACAATAACGATGATAAAAAAAATATTTTACACGAACTCATCAATTCCTATCTTCTCAAAGACATTCTAGAACTTGAGAAGGTGAAAGGTTCAAAAACACTTATAGATTTGTTACGTCTCCTTGCATTCCAAGTAGGCAACGAAGTTTCTCTTTCTGAACTAGGTCAACAATTAGGCCTAGATTATAAAACAGTAGGGCGCTATTTAGATTTATTTGAAAAATCATTTGTTATCTATAATCTTCGTGGTTTCAGTCGAAATCTTCGTAAAGAAATAACAAAGAAAAGTAAATATTATTTTTACGACAATGGAATACGAAATGCGATTATTGCCAACTTTAACCCCATCGCGATACGAGATGATATTGGCGCCTTATGGGAAAATTTTATTATCTCGGAGCGCCTCAAGACACAATCATATACCAACATCTATGCAAATAATTATTTCTGGCGTACGTGGGAGAAAAAAGAAATAGATCTTATCGAAGAACGAGAGGGAAAATTGTTTGGATACGAATGCAAATGGAAAGAGGGGAGCGTACAAGCACCAAAGGAATGGCGCACACAATATTCTAACTCAGAATTCCAAACCATCACCCCAGAAAACTACCTCGAATTTTTATAAAAACTCAAAAAAAAGAAGGAATTAACCCCACCGCCCGCGCCCAAGAACTTTCTCTCCCCCAATGGCATCATCTTGTTCCAACTATGGTAATCGGATTACCATAGTTGGAATTAGTTTTTGAAGATGATGTGCATACCTTTTACTAATTTTGTCTCTTCATAATATGCCAAAAGTACAAAAAGACTCTCGAGAGGAAGAAAGTTTATAAACGGCACAAAATCGGCACCAAGAACGACAATAAAACGCGTCCAGTACCGCATTGTATATTTTTTCCACACACTTTTTATCATTGCCTTATTCTTACCCATAGAACGCATTTTACCACGACCCCAAAAAAATATAATGCATGCGCTCACAGCTGACATGACAAGAGCCACTACATAACCAATACCGGTAAGAGTCAAAAAATCTAAAATATCTTTAATCATCGCAATAGCCAAAATCCCCAAAGGGAACTTTGGTGTTTTGGGCATATCGCTTGCGTTAACTCCAGAAAGTGCCTCTACATCCTCCTCGTTAAGCTCCCCCTTATTGTTTAAAAACATCTCCTCTGCTCTTTCCGCTCGTTCATAATTCTTTTTATACTCCATATGAACCTCCCTTGCCTTTATATTAGCTTCTCTTACTAGTTCGTACTGTTCTGAAATTGCCATGTCATTATTGTAACATAAGACATGTATTCAGTTTAGATATTACTTTTTATTTTTTACCAGCTTATCCACAGCTTTTCCACGGGTTTTTATTGGTATACTGAAAGGTGATGAAACGACACAAGTTGCTTTCGTTTTTGAGCATCGGTATTATCGCGCTTCTTATTCTGTTTGCGTTGTTTTTCTTTTTCAAAAAAACAAATGTAGCGAACTTTTCACAACTTAAAATCAACATACTCCCTCCACCACGCGCCACAATACGAAATGATCTAGCGCTTAGCTCTCAGCTTACTGACGATTTAAGTAGCAGATTTGAAGAGGCAATAGAAAATAAAATCACCTCAGCGGACGATGAGACAGAAGTCCAATTCAAAAATCCTGAAGATTTTACGCTCTTTATAAAAAAATACCTTGATGAAAACATTGCTGACTATGAACGCGCCTTTACAAACGAACTGGCGCAAAGCATTGGAGTACGAGCACATGCAGAACGTAGCATGAGCAAAAAAGAAAAGGAACACTATCTCCGTACAGTAACTACACTATTACGCAATGATCTCCTCCCCGAAAACACTCCAAACCCCACCTCGCTTGCCGCAGAAACATTCTATACGGCTCTCGCAAAAAAACTCGATACCATGCGTGTCCCTCTCGAGTACTACTACCTTCACTACGAACTTGTCCGTACTGCAAAAATACGCGCCCTTGCCTACGATGCCATCTCAAACATCGACGCCGATCCTATTAAATCCGCCCTCATGATAAAGATTCTTACCAAAACACAGTCGCAACTTGAACGCTCTACCAAAGCGCTCTCGCAAAAACTCGCCCTAGAATGAGATTAATTGTTAAAAAAATTTTACTACTTTTTCTGTTAGGTATTTTAATCGTTCAACCAATCACTGTTATGGCAATTCCTGTTGAAATTAGTTCGGATCCATTCCAGGTCATAGATACGGTACAAAATACGGCCACAGCTGCCAACACAAGTGTTATTGCAGCTCAGACCCCTATAAATACTCTTTCTAATGTAACATCAGCAGTTGAACTTACTTTTGATAATCTTCTCAAAAAAATAACGGAGCGACTAAAGAAGGCGATTACCGAGGCGATAAAAAAACAGATGCTGAAACTCCTGCAGGGAAGCGGCGCTCCACAATGGGTTACCAACTGGCTTGCGGATTATATAAACAAATTCGATTCTGTATTTCAACAAGAATCCACCAAGGCGCTTGCGCAAGTAGAAAAAAACTACCAATCAAACCAATCATTTACCACCGTTCGAAGTCTTATGAACGCCTCTTTCAAAGATCCCACAATTCTTGCCCCTGGATTAGAAAAAATATTTGCGCTTATGGGTGCGGGTGCAAAAGCACGGGAGGCAGCAGATACGAAACGACTCGAAAACGTAGCAAATAATGGCATGAAATCGAAAACATCACAGAATTGCCCGCCAAACGCGACGACACAGACAATAAGCGGCAGCCCTGGAGAAACCCAGGGTGGTGGCGCTTTTGCTTTTAGCAACGAAGAGCTTCTTACTCCCTACGAACTTACGAGGGTTGCTCAATCAGATGTATTAAATTTAAGGCCACAACCACAAATCAATTTTAATTTACCCTCTTCAATAAACTTGTCAGTGCCGCAAGCAACGTTAGATACTTTAAACTTAGGAGGAGGGCCTAATATAACAAATGAATTAGGCGGCCTAAAACCAGGTTCAGTAGATCTAGGCACACAAGGACAGGCAACTGGCGCGCAAAACTCAAATTCTGGCTGTACAGAATCAGTTACTACGCCTGGTATTACTTTCGACAAAGTACTCGGCGAACTTTTTGGCATAGATATCAAGCAGATGCTTTCAAACACTATTGAAGGGTGGGTAGACAGCTTCTTAAACGAAAACCTGATGAATAAACTTGGTGGCGGAGGAGGTAAGAGTGGTTCAGGAGGAGGTTCAGGAGGAGGAGGAGGAGGTGCCTCGCTTAACAATGTCACAGTAGGGGGGGAGCCCTTTGATAATTCAGAAACGATACATTGCGATCTCTTTCCCGAAGGAGTAGCGCGAAATGACTGTGAACAAGCAACTCATTTAATTGATGCGGCAGGCCAAAATTTCGCGCAGTATGTACAGTATTTTGTTACCGAAAAAAACATGAACGTGCGTATCGCAACGATACTCGGACAACTTGATGAAATCCTTGCAAAAATTGGACAAGCTCAAGCCTCTCTAGAAAATACTAAAAAATGTACTGCCACGAATCAAAATGTGCAAGATACCCTTACTACGCTTGCAACGCTTACAGAGACAACACAGGATGACAAAGAAGAACTTATAAACATAAGGGACTCTATCGCGCTCTATCTGCAAAATCCTCCAGACACGCTTGAGGTAAGCCAGGAGTTTGTCTCGCTCTTTCTTGACCCGGCAGAAGCACGCATCACCTCGTTTGAAAAAAATAGTATCCCTGAACGCCTCGGATACCTCAACTCGCTCTCTGGATACCGCGCGCAAATACATCTCGACATCATCATTGATGGAGTAAAAAAAGAAATTCCAGCAAACATTGGAATACTAGAAAATGGATGCTTTAAAGAGGCGCGTACTAATGATACCTCAGGAACCATCTTCCTCGAATCGTTCACTAAAAATACTTTCACTCTCGCAGACTTCTTTACTGAATGGGGAAAAACATTTAACACCGCGCAAATCCTCGATTCAACACTCGATAACCAACACACTATTGTAATGACAGTAAATGAAACTACCTCCTACGATTATGAACGCCTTCCCCTTGTAGACCAACAACGCATTCTTATCAACTACAAGCGACGATAATGTTCTTCTTCTCTGTCAAAAAATTACACCCAATACCATTCTCGAAACTACTTGTAGTATCTCTTTTGGTTGGGTTTTTTGCCTATCAAATAAACCCCGTGTTTAGTCAGGGTAATCAAACACTTGATATCGTTAGCGGAGCTGTCTTGGGAGGGGGAGGAGGCGAGGAATTCATACCCGGCCCCAAGGCGACAAATGTTGATGAGGTAGGAATAGACGAGGCGGTAAAAGGCGGAAAAGATACTAATACTAAAACGGATGGTAAAAGTAAAGGTGGTCCCGGACCAGCGCCCAACCTTCCCATAACTGAGTGTTCTTGGGGTTTGGCTGATCTGCAGTGCATAATACTCACTGGTTTAGCGGCTCCTGCTATCATATTACTCTATATCGACCTTGGACTTCTGTGGTTAACTTCGTGGTTGCTTGAGTTGTTTATTCAATTTGATGTACTACACAAAACAGTGGTAGCGCTATGGGCCATCGTGCGCGATATTGTAAATATTGGTTTTGTTATCGCTATGATTGTCATTGCCTGTGCAACCATGTTTAGTATTACAAGCTACGCCTATAAACAAACACTCCTCAAACTTATCATCGGCGCCCTGCTTATCAACTTCAGCCTTGTCTTTATTGGCTTCTTCCTCGATATGAACAACATCGCCTCTACGTTTATGCTCAAACAAATAAGTGGCAGCAGCCAACCAGGCGAAAAACAAACCGCACTCGAAAACATAATCTACGGCATGTCTGGGTCAGATATTATAACCAAAGACGGCGGTCCCAAGATTACAAAAGATACGCCATTACACATAGCGACGTGGACAAAGCTTGCAGAGGTATATATCAAATCGCTGTTTCTCTTTATTATGGCAAGTGTCTTTGGGGTGATGTTGGTTGCCATGCTTGTACGTATCGGCCACCTCGTCTACCTTATTATCCAATCTCCAATTATCTGGCTTCAGAATGTGTTTGAATTTTCAAGAGGAGGATTCAAAACATGGTGGGAGGAGTTTTTTATGTGGTGTTTCCTCTCCACATTTATTCTCTTTAATTTCTACATCTCTGTAATTATTTACGCATATACCGCACAAACGTGGTTAACGGGACAATATAATCCTATTCTTGGAATAATGATTACGGCAATAGGCGCAGGAATCCCTATGGCCATTGGCATTACAAAAGCATTTGAGCATTCACAGGGAGCGGGAGCGCTTGCGGTAAATCTCGCTGGAGGAGCAGGTAAGAGAATAGGAGGCGCACTCGCGAAAAGAGCAGGAATGGGAAGATTGGCTTCTCTGGGACAGGGTTTAATTAACAAAGGTATTCAGAGAGGAGGTGTCTTGGGAGGGGTACAAAAGTTCACAGGAAAAGCACTTACTCAAGCAGGAGGAGGGGTGAAAAAAGCCATCGATGAAAAAACAAAATGGGAACTTGAACATGCAAACGATGTTACGCGACAAAAAAAGGTAAGCGATGCCCTCTCTGGCGACCCCTCTAAAATGGATCCCCAACAACGCGCAAACGCGATGGCGTGGATCAACAGCCATCTTGAGAAAGGAGGAAAGATTAACCCCAATCAAACTGAAAACATGTATAAGATGTTTGCTGCGGAGGGAGATACGGCAGGGTTTCTCAAACACGCAAACAAATTTGATAAAACATCACTTAATAAACTCATTCAATCTGGCGTGCTCTCAAAAGACGAGGCAACGGCAATGGGGCTTGGCGCGCACCTTGCTGCAACAAAAAATCTTGATTCCGCCTCCGCAAAAGCGCTCGGTCTTGGTAATGCCGAAACAAACGCAAGGCTCAAGGCGCAATTTGGAGGTGAGTATGCCGCCATCACCGGCGCGCACCTTGCCTATAGGGGGGATGTTGTAGCGGCAACAAGCGCAGAAAAACAAGCGGAAGTGATGGCAAATGCAGTATTAAGAATGAATAAAAAAGAGCTTGAAAATGTAGATGTTGGGGCACTTATGGCGCACGCGCAAGGCGGGGAGGTAGTTATTGCCTCCGGTGGCGCACTTTCCCAACAAATACTGCGCCACAAAAATGCAAGGGAGTATCTTGACACACTCCACCAAAAAATAAGTGCGCGCGCAGGAGGAGGCACCAACGAAAATATAAGAGAATATGCTCAAACACACAATGGGGCATTCTACGACAGCATGGCAAAACTCAACCATCACATTTCTTATGTGGCACCAGAATCTTCGATGGCAACATGGCAGGTTGAAAGGAGGGTAGCCTCTAGAGACGCATCTCTACAACGCAAAAATTCTTCTTCCGAAGGACAACAAACGGCGTTTGACGAACAACAAAAGAGAAGGGAAGAAAGGGGTGGGTATAGAATAACAACATCAAGCAAAGCTGTTCTTTCTGCGGAAGAGGAGTTACGACAAGCTCAAACACGCCAATCAGGAATGACTTATACTACGCCTTACGTGCCAGGACAAAACACCACTAACACATTCACAACGCCACAAGCCGAAGCTCCTCTTACACGCCCTTTCACACCAAATCAACCCTCATCCTTTGTAACCGAACACATCGAACAAGGAGGTGGTTTAAGCAACGCGTCTCCTTTTAAAGAAGAAACAACCCAAAATCTCTCAAAATCAGTGCCAGAACAACCTACCGAATTACTTCCCTTGGAACCTTATCAGAAAAAAAGGTTAGAAGATTTAAGGTCTGAATACGATAAAGCTCTTGGTTATGAAGATCGCAAATACGCTGATAATGCATTATATGCTTATAATTTTGAAATAGATCTCCTTCGTAGAAATGGGTATAATTTAGAAAATTTCCATAGATTATAACACCATGAAACTTAGTATCACAAAAGAAGAGTATATTAAACATCTTGACCGTATCCCAAAAGATTTGGTTGATGCGTATTTTGATGATGCTACACAAACACTCATTGATACAATTTCGGACAAATATACTCTCTCAGATGAACAAACACGGCGCTTGCGAGAAAATAGCGCGTGGGTACTTATTGGATTTCTTCACCCAGACTCCCTAGGAGAATTACTTGTGAAAGACCTTGGGGTGGGCATGAGTGTTGCGACCGCAATAGTAGGGGAGTTAACCCGCGAACTGTTTCTTCCTCACAAGAAATCAATCACTGAGGTCCTCCTCACCTATCCACCCAAAAAAGACATTTTAATATCTTCTCCGACTCCCATACGATCAACATTAATGCGCCCCATTGCACCAAGAGTGCCTGTCATTCTGAGCCCGCAGGCGAAGAATCTCCCGCCCTCAGTGCCAGCCGTGCAACCATCTCAACTTGGGAAGGTTGAACCGCCAAAGGAGGTCCAACCTTCACCGACAATACGCCCTATCGCGCCACCACCGCTTCAGGTTGCACGACCACTGGGTTCACGCCCTTCAATTTTAGAAGTACAGCGCGGAACAGATGGAATACGACGGGCACCTCAGGCGCCGGTGGGGGGATATGAGCAACAAGTACAAAATACTAATTTCCAAACACCGAACGGTCAACTTGAGGAAGTCGGACTTCCTAAGGAAGTACGACTTCCCACAAACTCGCCAAAAGAGGTTCAACCTTCACCACATATAATGTTTAAATATGTTCACCCCGAACCACCAATGGTGGCACAGATATCGAACGATCAACTTGAGGAAGTCGGACTTCCCAAGGAAGTACGACTTCAAACGCCTGTCGTTCTGAGCCCACGGGTGGGTACTGCAGCACAAATTCCAAATCAAAAAATTCCAGATTCCAGATTCCAGATTCCAGATTCTTACGAACAGGACGCCTTCCACAAAACACAAGGAGAGCACAACGATGCGCTTCCCGTAGAACATGCGGTAATGGATTTAGAGGAGTATCATATAACACAAGGAAATCCTTCAACCCAGCCTCCGCCCAAGGCTTCGGCGGGCACGGCAGGCTCAGGAAATATAGTTCAAAGTGCCCATTCGACTAACTCAGGGCAGGGGAATATGTTAAACTTAAAAGAATAGTATGCAAGCGATGGTGCCACAATTTATTGATGTAGAGGACAAGATCACGCCATTTCTCACAATGAAGCAATTTTTTATGCTTGTTGGCGCCGGAGCGATTGCCGCCATGGTCTATCCCTTTCTTGAGACAACTCCATGGCTTGTTCTCTCAGCAATTATTTTCGGCGTTATAAGCGCCTTCGCCTTTGTCAAAATACATGGAAGAGACTTTGGAATTGTTTTCCTCGCAGGGTTTAAATTTCTCTGGAACCCCCATCTCTACATCTATCGCAAAGAAGTCACTACCCAAAAAAGAGAAAAAGTAGCCATACAAGAAAAAGCAGAAGAAATTCTGGACAAAAACTCACCAGAACGACTTCGACAAATAGCTCGCCTTCTCGACGCAAAAGAAAACCACAAATAATATGCCAAAAGAATCATCACCAACTCAACAATTTATTGATATCGAAACGTTTAAGGACGGCGTTGTTATTTTAAAAAATAAAGGAATACGCGCGATCGTTATGGTGCGTGGCATAAACGTCTATCTTAAAACAGAAAATGAACAAAATGCAATCCTGGGAACGTTTCAAGAATTTTTAAATGGCCTTGATTTCCCGCTCGAAATCATTATCCACTCACGCCGCCTTAATATTGTAAAATATCTCGAAAAAGTAAGCGCGCAACGCGAAAAAGAGACGACCGATCTCCTCAAAATCCAGCTCGATGAATACATCGCATTTATACGCAATCTTATCTCCTCATCTACCATCATGTCCAAACGTTTTTATGTCGTCGTATCATATGACTCTATCTCTCTCTCACACAAAAAAAGTGTAGGAAAGGACGATACCCTTGCGCAAGACTTTGAAACAAAAAAATATCAACTCGACCAAAGAACAGATGTCATTATACAGGGTCTTAATCGCATGGGGCTCAATGCCGCGCGACTTGGCACCGAGGAACTTGTTGAACTATTTTATAATCTCTATAATCCGCAAGAGATAGAAAAAGTTAGCATTGATATCGCAAAACGTCTTTCACTTTCATAATATATGGCATTCAATCTCCCATTCTTTGGAAAAAAAGAAGAAAAAAAAGAAGAATCCTTTGGCGCCCTTCCTTCTCAATACGCGTTCGCAAACGACACACTTCAAGATCTCCTTGCCCCACCCGGCATCGAAGTTTCAAATGATTATCTTAAAATAGGAAGCTTGTTTACAAAGACGTTCTTCGTCTCCTCCTACCCCAACACGCTCTCCACGGGTTGGTTTTCTCCTGTGGTAAACATTGATAAAAGTTTTGACGTGGCAATTTATCTTGACCCCATCGAAACAACAACCGCACTTAAAAATCTAAGAAAAAAAGTTGCCCAGATAGAAAGCCAGCTCATGGAACAACAAGAAAAAGGATTGGTGCGCGACCCCCTTCTTGAGGCATCATATAAAAATATTGAAGAGCTTCGCGATCAGCTGCAACAGGCGCAAGAAAAACTCTTTCATGTGGGGATGTATATCACTATCTACGCCGAAGATATAAAAACGCTTGGAAAATATGAATCAGAGCTCGAAGGGCTTCTTGAGGGGCGCATGGTCTACATTAAACCAACACTCTTTCAGCACCTTGAGGGATATCAGACTACCCTTCCCCTCGTATTGGACAGAATACAAGTCTACAACCCATTTAACACTCTGCCAATCTCGACAATGTTTCCTTTTGACTCCGCAGAGCTTACCTCAGAAGAAGGAATCCTTTATGGCATCAACATGCACAATAATGGCCTTATCATCTTTGACCGCTTCTCGCTTGAAAATGCCAACATGGTGGTGTTTGCAAAATCAGGTTCAGGAAAATCATATTTTACTAAACTTGAAATATTACGAAGCCTTATGATGGGGACAGATGTGTTAATCATCGATCCGGAAAATGAATATGAGTCACTCTCTGAAGCAATTGGAGGAGGATATTTCAGAATCTCCCTCTCTTCGGAACATCGCATTAATCCTTTTGATCTCCCTCCTATTCCCCCCGACGAATCTCCGTCGGACGTATTGCGCTCTCACATTCTTACCGTGACAGGACTCCTCAAAATCATGTTGGGCGCCATCACCCCCACCGAAGAGGCGCTTCTTGACCAAGCGCTTCTTGAAACATACGCCTCACGCGAAATTACTCCCACATCAGACTTTACAGGAAAATTTCCACCCCTTCTCGGCGATCTTCAGGTTGTGCTTGAAAATATAGACGGGGGCGTAGATTTAGCAAAACGACTTGAAAAATACACGAAAGGTACGTATTCAGGATTTTTAAACAGTCCCTCTAACGTACAAATTAAAAACCGTCTTACCGTCTTCAATATCCGAGACCTCGAAGAAGAACTTCGCCCTATCGCCATGTACATGATCTTGAACTTCATGTGGAGCCTTGTCAGAGCAGAATTTAAAAAACGCCTTCTCATTGTTGATGAGGCGTGGGTGCTTATGAAATACCAAGATGGAGCAAACTTCCTCTTCGGTATGGCAAAACGAGGAAGAAAATACTACCTTGGTATTACCACGATCACACAAGATATTGACGATTTCTTACGCTCTCCCTATGGAAGACCTATCGTAACAAACTCATCTCTTCAGCTTCTCTTGAAACAATCCCCTGCAACCATTGATGTTATCGGTCAAACCTTCAATCTCACCGAATCAGAAAAAATGATTCTTCTTGAGGCGAACGTGGGGGAGGGGATTTTGTTCGCGGGGCTTCGTCACGCGGCAATCCACGTCATCGCCTCTTACACAGAACATAAACTTGCCACAACAAAACCAGAAGAACTCCTCGCGCGCGCGCAAGAAAAAGAACAATAAAATTTATGTTATAATAATACCAATGCGTCAACTCCTTGTCTGGACAATTATTATAGGATTCCTCGGCATCGCGCATTTTGCGCGCGCGGAGACCTACTATTTAAGTTGGCGCGCAAACTCCTACACACCCCCCTCCTATCTTGGTAAAGCGCTTCCCGCCAAAGGCTCAACGCTCGTTGTAAGCATTGATCCACTTGAGCATACGATACCAAACTCCCTCCTCTCCTATACGTGGTATTTCGATGACACGCGATTCGCAGATGGTTATGGGCTTAACCATACACAAATGCCCATCACTCAAAAACCAGGTGTCTATACATTAAAAGTATTTATCAGCTATCCCGACGATTCTTCAGAAACCATAACCCAATTAGTACCCGTCGTCTCCCCGCTCCTTCTTCTCACCGAGAAAAATAACGCCATACGAAATGGTGTCATGTATTCACGAACGGATACGTTTAATTTTACCGCCACCCCCTACTTTTTTAATATCATCTCTCTTTTAGATCTAAATTTTCTATGGAGTATAGGCGGTGTTACGAGCAACGACCAATCTCCAGAAAAACCCAATCAGGCGACAATCACTATTCCCGAGGAAACTCCAAATAATACCACAAACTCATTACAAGTAATTGCAACAAATCTCCGCAATAATCGAGAACGCGCGTTACAAACGGTTAACATCATTACACGTTAGTAGTATCATCCTTCACATTATTATCTCATGTCTCCCTCCCACACTATTTTACGGCTACAACCCAAAATACACGTTTTTTTAATACTCCTTTTCTTTCTTCTTCCTCTTTTTGTCTCTCTTGCGCCCCACAACACACATGCTCAAGGTACCGTAGAACTTCACACCCCGCTCCCAGCCGTAAGAGGCGGAGAACAAATAAAAACAGTGGATGCAAGTTCGCTCTCGGGTTTTGAAAAATTTCTCAAAAGTTTCTTCTCATTTCTTTACGGCGCAGCCCTCATAGCCGCCGTAATGCAAATCGCAATTGGAGGAGTTCAATATATGGCGGCGGGGGCAAGTATTGGAAGCGTAGAGGTGGCCAAAAACCGCATTTATGACGCTATTATTGGGCTCATCCTCCTCCTCGCAAGCATCCTTATTCTGCGCACTATAAATCCAGAAATAATAAACAAAGGTCTTAACTTTACCTTTCCAAAACTTCCAACAATCCCAGAGATAAAGGTAGCAGGAGAAGCGGGAGAAGTGACACCAAGCTCACAAATAGATACGAATGCAAAACATGCAGCGGAGAAAAGAGCAGATGACGCAAAAAAGAAAGGGGACTCAAAAACGCAACAAGAACAGGAAGGACTTGCTCAAGTTCTAGATATCTCTCAAAGCGTCAACTCGGCGAAGGAAAACTTTGACAAAACAGAAGGACAAGTCCCTTTTGTTACCCAAATATCGTTTGAAGAAACCTATACAAAGCGGCTAAAAGTAATACAAGAAGCGTCGCTTCCAAAAAACTCAAATTATATGATACTACTGGCCAGTAATCTTAGAGATTTAGAAAGAAAGGTACAAAACAAATACGGCAATGACGATATAGTTGTCTGGCGTGTTAGAACACTAGCCGAAGCTGCAGAGAAAAGACACCAAGAACAATTAAAACGAAGGTTGGTACCTTAATCCCATGACACGCCAGCAAAAAATTATTGTTATAAGTGCAATAATCCTCCTCGTAGGCATTGTTGGTCTTTTCCTCTTGTTCTCAAAAAAACAAACGCCCACCGAAGAACTACCTATAAACACCGTAGAAGAAGATACGGTAACTGATGATTTTTCTCAAACAGAAACTCTTACACCTCAGAAAATAACAGAAAATCCTGTCTCTGTCTTTACCTATCGTGAAAACACCCTCTACTTTATTGATGAGGGTGGAGGATTATTTAAAAAACAAGTGGAGGAAGAGGGGGCTTCTTCGGAGCGGATAGGAACGTTTCTTGTCCAAGACCCTGGCTCGCTTGCTATCTCAAAAAAAGAAGACCTCGTTCTTATTGGGGAGGGGACGCCAAAAGAGCGAAGAAAGTTTACTCTCGTTAATACCCAAACGAGCGCAACAACCCAGCTTCCTCTAGGAGTTCAGGCTGTGCTTTTCTTGAACGACAATGAACTTGCTTACTATAAAGAGTCACTTGCGCAGACAGGGGTGTTTATCTATACCATAAAAACAAAAAAGGAGCGTCTTGTCGCCTCGCTTATTCCACGCGATATACGCCTTAGCCTCTTTGATGCCTCACACCTCCTTATTGTTGAAACACCCACAAACGACGTTCCTAATTTTAGTTTTCTTCTTAATCTCGCAACAAAAAAACTCTCCCCTTATTTTACAAATGTCTTGGGTGCGACTATTGTGCCCATTGGAAGGGAAAGATCGCTCGCTTTTCTCCAAAACCCAATCAACGAAGACGGAGACAAGCCCTACAATCTTGTTCTTCTCGATAAAAAAGCGCACGTAAATACTATTTTTAGCATCCTCACCATGCCAGAAAAATGCGTAACAAACAGCTCAATCACCTACCTTTACTGTGCCGTCCCTCTCGAATGGACCAAAATAATGCCCAACCTTGATCTTCCCGACGATTACTACACGCAACGCACTGACTTTACTGAAAAGTTCTATCGTATTAATCTCATCACGTCTACTGCCGATGAACTTACCCCAAACGCCACGCTTGAAGATGCAATACACCCCGTATTAAGCGCGGACGAAAAAACACTTTACTTCCTCAATAGAAAAAATGGCCACATCTATTCACTGGTATTACCAACACCTCAACAATAGCTCGATAGCCCATTAGCCGGCTAGCTCATTAGTAACAAATTAACGCGCGATCAATTT